>JANMSC010000113.1:0-5045 GCA_031388885.1 Gemmatimonadales bacterium
CGGATCCCGATATGCTTGTGGTGTGCCCCGTCTCGACAAGATCCTCAAGGAAGCTCACGCGGAGTTGTCCTGGCGCCAAATCCGCGAGGCCATCGCCAAAGGACAAGTGACCGTCGACGGCGAAATCCAGCGCGACGAGGCCTTCCAGACGCGCCCGGATGCGGACGTCGAGATCAACCGCAATCGCCCGGCCCTGTCGCGGGCGCGGGCCGACTTTGACATCCTGCACGAAGACGAGCACATCATCGTGCTCAACAAGCCGGCCGGCCTGCTTTCCATTCCGTCCAGTCCCGACGCTGGGAGTTCCGAAGACACCGTGCTCAAGCGCGTGCGCGAGTACCTGGCTTTCAAGCTCGGACACAAGTCGTATGTGGGCATGCTGCATCGCCTCGATCGCGACACCTCGGGCTCGCTCGCAGTCGCGCTCTCGAAAGACGCCCACGCCGCCGGCCGAGAGCTGTTCAAGCGGCACCAGTTCGAACGTCACTACCTCGCCATCGTCCAGGGCATTCCGGATCCGCCGCAGGGGACGATCGAAGCCAAGATCTCAACCGGCTATCGCAGCGGGCGGCGGAAGCTGGTGGATGACGATGAGGAGGGGCTGGAGTCAGCGACGGACTATCGCGTGAAAAAGCGGCTGAAGAATGCGGCGCTGCTCGAGTTGCGGTTGCACACCGGCCGCCAGCATCAGATTCGTTTGCACCTGGAGCAGCTCGGCCATCCGCTGCTCGGCGAGCGGGTGTATGCCGAAGGCGAAGCGCGCCGGTCGAGAGTGGGCGCGGTCAAGGTGGACGCGAAGCGCAACATGCTGCATGCGTGGACGCTGGCGTTTCCGCATCCGTTGACGGGGGAGAGGATCGCGGTGGAAGCGCCGTTACCGGCCGATTTTGAAGAGATCCTGAAGCGCCTGTCGTCCTAGACGGCGCGAAGGGCGCCCGCTCAGCGCCCGCTTAGGAGCATTGACCCCCTTGGCGGGGCCAGCTATCCTGCACCACCTCATCTCATGCTGCCGGATACGACCATCGGCCCCTATCGAGTCGTGCGCCGCCTCGGACAAGGCGGGATGGGCGAAGTGTCCCTGGCCTACGACTCGCGACTGAAGCGCCACGTCGCGTTGAAGAGCCTGCTGCCAAAGGAAGGGCAGACCGACGCTCACGCCGACGTCATTCGCGAAGCCAGGGCGGCGGCCGGGCTCTCGCATCCAGGCATCGCCGCGATTTTCGACATCATCGAGGAACCTGGTCGCACGTTCATCGTGATGGAGTACGTCGAAGGTCACACGCTGGCCGCTCGGCTCGCTCACGGACCGGTGCCGTGGACGGACGCCCTCGACATTGGCGGACAGCTGTGCGACGCCGTGGAGGCCGCGCACCAACACGGCATCATGCATCGGGATCTCAAGCCGGCCAACATCATCGTCGGAGCCGGCGGCTGGGTGAAAATCCTCGACTTCGGCCTGGCGAAGCACGTCCCCACCGCGGCGTCGGGTTCGGTTTCGACCACGGAGGGCTCATCGGTGGTAGCTCCCGGGCTCGTCGGCACGGTCGGATACATCGCGCCTGAACAGATCTCGGGCAAGCGCATCGATCACCGTTGTGACCTGTTCAGTCTGGGCGCAGTACTGTTCGAGTTGTTCACCGGCCAGCGACCGTTCCCGGAACGCGACGGCCTGGCGTATGCGCTCGCCGTCAGCTCGACGGCTGCGCCGCTCGCATCGGATCTCAATCCTCTGGCCGGCACCGCGGTCTCTCAAGTTATCGCGCGGGCGCTGGCGCGGGAGCCGGATGATCGCTTTGCCTCGGCTGCTGACCTGGGTCGCTCGCTGCGGGCCGCGACCGCCGAGGTGGTCGATCTGCCAAGCACGACGAGCCTCGCGGCGCCACGGCACCGGCGGCTTCGACGCAGCCCCACCGCGATCGCTGTGGTGGCCGGGGTGATGGTGCTGGCGGGATTGGCTATCGGTTGGTTGGTTCGCAGCCCATCGCTTCAGGAGTCAACGGCGCCCTCGGTGCTGGCCATCGCGCCGGTCATCACGGTCGGCGGAGACGATCTGGTGGTGGCAGCCGGCGCCGGTATTACCGCCTCGATACTCGCGAACCTCAGCGCCATTGCCGGTGTCACGGTCATACCGGTCACCGGGGCCCCGGTTTCGGTCGGCGGTAAGTTGACCGCGCCGGATGTGCTTCGGCGCCTCGACGCGCAGTGGGTGCTTGAAACCGTGCTGCGTGGCGCCGCGGGTGGACTGTCGCTTCATGCCACGCTGCGACATGCGGACGCGGCGAAGGCGGGTTGGGACGGGGAGTATGTGGGCAACGCACTGCGGGTCGAGCGGCAACTCCTCGACGGCTTGACCTCGGGACTCGTGACGGCCGGCGTCGTCGGCCAACTCACGGAGAGCGAGCGTCGCCGCATAGCCTCTGCGCCGACGAATGACAACGAGGCGTTTCTGGCATACGCGAAGGGACGCATCCTTCTTGCCGGCGAGCCCTCGCCTGTGGAGGCCGGTCGATTGTTCGAGCAAGCGATTGCGCGCGACGGCAACTTCGCGCTGGCGTACGCGGGGCTGTCGGAGGCTTACTGGGCGACGTACCAGCGGACCAGGGAGCCGCAACAGGCCGAGAAGGCCGGTGAGGCGGCCCGGCGCGCCTTGGCTCTCGATCCCACCCAGCCCGCGGTGCAGTTGGCATTGGCGACCCTGTGGAACCGGACCGGTCGGCTACAAGAGGCCCTGGCAGCGGTCAACCGCGCGCTCGATCTGCAACCTGGGAGTGACGACGCGTTCCGGTTGAAGAGTCGAGTGCTCGCCCAACAAGGTCAATTCGACGCGGCGGTCGAGGCTGCCGACCATGCGATCGCGCTGCGACCCAACTACTTCACCAACCACACGACCCGCGCTTTCGTGCTCGCCCAGGCAGGTCGGCACAAGGAGGCCGTGCCTTCGTTCCGCCGGGTGACCGAACTGGCACCCGATTATGCCGATGGCTACCAGATGCTGGGCACGACCCTCCACCGCCTGGGTGACATTACGCAAGCCATCGGCAACTACGAGCACGCGGTGCGCCTGGGACCCAGTGCAACCGCCTACTCGAATCTTGCGTATTCGTACTATGAGGTCGGTCGGTATGACGAGTCGATCAAGGCATACCAGGAGTCGATCGCACGGGATCCCGCACGTCCCGCCGTGCATCGCAACATCGGCGATGTGCACGCGCGAATGGGCCACACGGCACAAGCCGCTGCCGCCTACCGCGATGCCATCGCCGCCGCCAACCGGCTGTTGCTCGTCAACGCCGGTGATGCTGGCACAATCGCGCTGGTCGCGCTGTGCGAGGCCAAGCTTGGGCTCCAGGCCGCCGCCGAACGGCACGCCGCGGAGGCCCTGGCGCTACGACCGAACGATCGTGAGGTGGTCGTGAGAAATGCGGAGGTCTATGCCGTCCTCCGCCAGTCTCGGCGCGCCATCGACTACCTCGCCCAGGCAATCGGCCTCGGCTACGAGCCGCACCAGGCGAAGGCCAACGAAGAACTCGCCAGCCTGCGATCGCTACCGGAGTTCGCATCTATGATCACGGTCACAACGCGTTAACCAGGAGACCCCCCGATGAAACGCACCCTCGTCCTGCTCGCCGCGATGCTCGTGCTGCCCACGGCATTTGCCCACGCTCAAGGCCCACGCAAAGCTTGCCGAATCTTCATTGAGATCGAGGACGGCAAGATCTCGTCAGAAACCCAGACCTCGACCTCGTGTTTCTTCGGGAGCAAAGTGGTGTTCCTCGGCGTCAATCTGGACAACGCGGATTACGACATCGTGCTCGAGAAATTCCGCTACGACACGGCCAACCCCGGGGCCTGCAGCGGTACCGCACCAGAATCGTCGATTCCACCCATCAACGGCGCTTCGGCGGGACGTCGATTCATCATGGGCATCGGCAAGCAACAGGGAAATCATCAGAAAAAGACGATCCGTTCCGGACGCGGCAACATGCTCGAGTGCTACAAATACGACATCGTCTTGCTGAACGATGGCGGCGCCGAAATCGACCGCATGGATCCCGAACTGGAAATGGCCGAACCGCCACCACCCCCGCCCGCTGTCGGCGGCGCCAAGCCCAAGCCGCCAGCCGGCCCGCGCCGCTGAGCTTTCGAGGCACCATGCCCAAAGCCATGCGCTTGACATTCGAGTACGCGGGGCTGGACCAGCCCCGCGTCATCTCGGCCACGCCGCTGCAGAAGCGGGTGGTCACGTCCGATCGACGAGAGTCGAACCCCAATCGTTCGGGATTCTGGTTCGACGTGCTGCATGACAGCGGCGAGGTCCTGTATCGACGGGTGACGAGCGACCCCCGCCTTGACCTCGATGCGCCGAGCGACGACGATGGCCGCATGGCGAGCGCGGTGCCGCCAGATCGGGGCGAGTTCAGCGTGGTATTGCCAGTGCTTCCAGGCGGGTCACGAATGGAGATCTGGGCCAGTCGCGGCGGTGAGCGGTCCCAAGTTCTCTTATCGGCCCCGTTCCCCAGGGAGCCGGGCTAGCCATGGGCAGGTTCGACGGACGCGTGATTGGGACACAGAAAATTGTCGACGCAGGTCCCTCAGCCGATCGCTGGGACCTGGTGATCATGGGCGACGGCTATCAAGCCGGGGCGGGTCTGGCCCTGTTCCAGTCCGATGCCGCAGCCCTGGCCGCGGCATTGCTCGCGGCGCCGCCGTACTCGTCGCTGACGGCCGCCATCAACATCTTCCGCATCGACGTCGAGTCCGTCGCGACCGGCGTGAAGGAACCGACCGCGTGCGGGGGAAACGGGGTTCGGTTCCGGACCTACTTCGAGGCCTCGTTCTGTGGTGACCAGCAGTTACACCGCTACGTCACAATCAAGAAGGCCCTGGCGTTGAGTGCCGCTAGTCTTCACGTACCGGAGTGGGACCAGATCATCGTGATCGTGAATACGCTGAAGTACGGCGGCGCGGCGATGAATGGCGTCGCGACCTGCACGAGGCACCCGCAATCGTGGCACATCGCACTCCATGAACTCGGCCACAACCTG
>JANMSC010000493.1:0-4428 GCA_031388885.1 Gemmatimonadales bacterium
CCCGCGCAGCCGAGGCACCTGATTGCCGGCCCCGACATTGGGATCCTTCGACTCCGCACCGCACCGCGTCGCGCTTCTCGCCTCTCGCTTCTCGCTACTCGCTTCTCGTCAGACTCGCTCCGCCTCGATCTGCGCGACCCCCGCCGCCACATCCACCCGCCACAGCAACGCGAACCCCACCACGAAAAACACGATCAGCACCAGCACCCCGTTACGGCTTGACCCGGTGATTGCCACTGAGAGCGGGAACGCGAGCGGCCCGAACACGCCCGAGAACTTCTCGAACACCGAGTAGAGTCCGAAGAATTCGCCACTGCGTGCGGCAGGAGTCATCCGCGCAAACAGGGAGCGAGACAGCGCCTGCGTGCCGCCCTGCACCAGCGCCACCATCCCCGCGAGTGTGAGGAACTGCCCGCCAGTGCTCACGTTGCGCGCCACAAGGGCGATCACCGCATAGATCGCAATGCCGATCAGTACCGACCGTTTCGCACCGATGTATCCCGCCAGCCAGCCGAACGCGAACGCGCAGGGCACTCCGACGAACTGCACCAGGACGATCGCGGCGATGAGAGTGTCCTGCGCGATGTGCTGTTCCTGTCCCAGGATCACGGCGAACCTGATGATCGTCTGGATGCCGTCGTTGTACACGAAGAACGCGACCAGGAGCAGGAACGCTTGCGGGTAGGCGCGGAGGTCGCGGAATGTGCCCACGAAGCGGCGCACGATGGCACCCACACGAATCGGCGTGTCGTGGCCACCCAGCGCCGGCGGCTCGGCGACACCCCGAAACAGCGGGATCGAGAAGATGATCCACCACACCGCCGTCATCAGGAAGCACAGGCGTGTCAGCGTGCCCGTGTCGGTGATCCCCAGTGGCACCTTGCCTTGCACGACCAGCAACTGCAGCACCAGGAGGATCCCGCCACCGATGTATCCCATGGCATAGCCAGCGGTGGACACCCGGTCGACTTCCTCGCCCTTGGCGATGTGCGGTAGCAGCGCTTCGTAGAAGACGAAGCTGCCGGTCGCGCCCACGCTTGCCGTGGTGTAGAGTGCTGCGCCGAGGAGGATGTCGCCGGTGCCAACGAACCAGAGTGCGGCGGTCGAAAGCACGCCGAGGCTGAGGAACACGGCGAGGAACGACTTCTTTGAGCCGCGTTCGTCGGCGAGCGTGCCGAGGATCGGGGCGATGATTGCGACCACGATGGACGCACCGGCGGCGGTGTAGCCGAGCACAGCGGTCGCTTCGCTGCCCGGTAGGTCGGCGGCGATGACCCGGGCCCAGTAGATCGGGAAGAGGGCTGTGGTGATCGCGACCTGAAAGGCCGAAATTCCCCAGTCGTACGATGCCCAGGCGCGCAGTTCGGGGCGGTGAAGGCCGAGCCGTTCTGCGAAGCGCATGAGCGAGTCCTAGGTGGAGGGTGGGTCGATCGCTTCGTGTTTGGTGTGACGGATCGACATCAGGATCGAGATCAGGAGCACGCCGACGATCACACCCAACGACACCACGATCGGCAGGTGGACCCAGCCCGACAGCACCATCTTGATCCCGACAAACACCAGGATCAGCGCGACGCCCGGCTTGAGGTACACAAACGTGTCCAACATGCCGGCGAGCAGGAAGAAGAGCGCCCTGAGTCCGAGAATCGCGAAAACGTTGGATGAATAGACGATGAACGGGTCCCGGGTGATCGCGAAGATCGCCGGGATCGAATCTATGGCAAACACCAGATCCGTCCACTCCACGACCAGGAGCACCAGCAGCAGCGGTGTGGCGTACCAGCTGCCGCCTGAGGTGCGCCCGAAGAACTTGTCACCCTTGTACGACTTGACCATCGGCAGGAAACGCCGCGCCAGCCGGACGATCGGGTTGCGTTCGAGGTCCATCCGGTCGTCGGCGTTAACGCGGTACATCCGGATGCCGGTAGCGATCAGGATCCCGCCGAACACGTAAATGATCCACGAGAAACGCTCGAGCAGTGCGGCGCCGAGGCCAATCATGATGGCACGCATCACGATCGCGCCGATGATCCCCCACTTCAGCACCTTGGGCTGGAGCTTGGCGGGCACGTCGAAGAACTGGAAGATCAGAATGAAGACGAAGAGGTTGTCGACCGACAGCGACAGTTCGATCAGGTAGCCGGTGAGGAACTCCAGCCCCGACTTTGGTCCTTCACGCCACCAGAGGAACCCGCAGAACAGCATTGCGAGCGCGACGAGCGAACCGCTCCACCGGGCGGCCTCGCGCCGGGTGAGGACATGTGACTTCCGGTTGAGGACGGCGAGGTCGAGCACCAGCAGGATCACGATGACGGCGGTGAAGCCGATCCAGACGGCCGGCGGGTGCACGGGTAGCGGCACGGGTCAGCGCCCGGCGTCGAGGGCGAGCAGGGCGCGGACGCGGTCTTCCGTCGGCGGGTGCGTGCTGAACAGCTTCGCCACGCCGCCGACGCCGGCAAGTGGGTTCACTTGTGCCAGCGGTGCGAGCTGGGGCGAGACGTGCATCGGGATCTGCTTCGCCATCGCGTCGATCCGGGTCAGGGCTTGCGCCAGCGACTTCGGCCGCCCGGTGATCTGTGCGGCGGTGGCATCGGCGGCAAACTCGCGCTGTCGCGAGATGGCCAACTGCATGATCATGGCCAGGATCGGTGCGAGGATTGCGAACGCGATCGCAGCGAAGCCGCCACCCTCGTCGTCATCGCGACGCGCGAACGATCCGATCATCCACGGCAGGATCGACAGCATCGATGCAATGCCGGCGGCTACGGTGGAGATCAGCATGTCGCGGTTCTTGATGTGCGCCAGCTCGTGGGCGATCACGCCCTCGAGTTCCTCGCGAGGCAGTGTCGTGAGGAGGCCCTGAGTGACCGCGACCACGGCCTTCGCCGGTGAGCGGCCGGTGGCGAACGCGTTCGGCTGCTCCGATGGCACGATCGCGACGCGCGGCATCGGCAGGCCCGCCCTCTGCCTGAGGTCATCGACCAGCTTGTACAGGTCGGGCGCCTGTTCGACGGTGATGACCTGCGCGCCATAGCCGCGCAACACCATCTTGTCGGAGAACCAGAACGACACGAAGGCCATGACGAAGCCGATCGAGCCGCCGATCAGCAGGCCGCTGGCGCCGCCGAGGAGCTGTCCGGCGACCATGCAGAGCGACAGCATGCCGGCGAGCAGCACAAAGGTCTTGATGTTGTTGGTCACGCGTTCCCCCTGGGAAACATTGAAGGCGAGCCTTCGTCGCCCCGGACGGTCCGGGTATTCGACGAAGGTCTCGCCTGAAAAGCCACAAGGCTCCTCGATGGCACCGTGCGCGCCCGGGGGCGCGCAGTCTTGACGATGCCGCCGGCCGCCATTGTGAGTCTGGCGGCTGGGCTACTCCCCTTCTGCGGGGAAGATAACGGGCCAGCGGAATGGTCGCCAAGGCGGACGCGGTATCACCTGTGAGCTCGCTAGGGCATCCCGAGCGTACGGGTCACGGCCGGAGCGCAGCCCAATCCACATCGGTCGGGACGCCGGTCCACACCTTGACCGGTCCGATCAGGAGGGGCGACCCGACAGTCTGGCCCTCAACGCTGACTTGCATCGAATCCCGGTCAGCGAGCCCGATGGTAGTGCGCGCGATCGCACGCCCATTGATTGCGAAGCCGCAGGTGCGATCGGGAAAAACCTGAATCCGGACGGTGTACCACCGTCCCGTTGCGACGCTGGTATCTGCTGGCCGCATCCCGGCCGGCGTGCTGAATTGTGTGGGCCCTTGCCACCCTTCCCCACTGGGGTATTGGATCGCGCACCCTGCCGCTCCGGTCGGACCGCCGGTCGCCATGCTCCGAATCGACCCCAGGCCAATCTTGATGAATTGCCACTTCGATCGAGTGATCGGAGTGCTCACCTGCGCGTCGAGGGCAACGCCACGCGTTGAGTTGACCCGTGCGCGCGAGTACGTGCCACTCGCGTACTCGCCATCGCCATTCACGAGAAGCGCGGGCTGGCCTGCCAAGCCAAAAGTGATCTGCGGCAACGGAGCTCCCCACGCGATCCATCGATTCTTCCAATCGTCAGACCAACGCTCCTCGAGAACCGATTGCACGTCGGCTCGCGTCACCACCATGGGTAACGAGTGGTGCCGCCAGCCTCCCGCCGAACCAGTAATCACCAAGGCGCCGGCGCGGTGAGCGTACACCATCCCGGTGCTGTCGATCGAAGCAATCGTGGTATCGGAGGACTGCCAATGCACCACTGGCATGGGAACCTCGATTGCCGTGCCATTGCTCTCAGCAGCAGCCAATTGCAATCGATGTGACGTTCCCGCGTACAGCGTGTCGCCGAGGTGTTGGACGGAAACACGAGAGATCGTCTGGCGCTGCCACGCTCCAAGCCAGTATGCTCCGACAATCGCAGAAAGGCCGCCCGACGTATCAATCTTCCGTG
>JANMSC010000002.1:0-4399 GCA_031388885.1 Gemmatimonadales bacterium
CCGCACAGACGCCGGATGCGATCTCGACAGCTCGCCGGGGCGACAGGACGCCGCCCATCAGCCAATCGCCACATACGATAGCCCACGGGATTGCGCCAGCACTGCGGCGGCCACCATCGCAGGAACCGGCTCCACGCCTTCGCAGAGCCCCCTGAGAATCTTGACCTGCACCGCGTCAGGCGTTTCACCGCTCTGCGCCGCGAGGTCGCGCGACCACTTTCCAATTGTGTTGCGGCACGCGAGGACGCGCACCCCGTTGGCGCGCATCTCGCGCACGCCGTCCGCCATCTGCGAACCAAACTCGCGCTGGCTGCCCGCCCGCAGCGCCGCCAATTCAACCGGCCGCATCTCCGCACCGACCTTCTCGCCAACACGATACTCCTCCCAGAGATCCGGGCCGAGTACGTGAGCCAAGCCGTTCGATCCGGCACCGAACGCGATGCCGACATCGCCGGCCTTGGCACCGAAGCTTCCGGTCAGAGTGTTTCGCAGCGTCGCCGCCTTGCGGAACGCGTAGCCCCCGAGCATGAAGCTGCGAATGTCGAGAAACGCCCGGTATTTGCACCCGGCGACGGCCTTGAGCCACGGCTCATCATCCGCACCAGCATGCGCCAGGACCCGTCCGGGCGACAGCGCGAGTCCCGCCGATCCTGCGAACATCCACCCCAAAAGGCTGCGTCTTTCCATCATGTTGCGTGTCTCCAGAGCGTGCGACATCCGTCGCGTGAGTACCGGACCAGCCAACATCAAGATCGTACTGACCACCCGCCACCGGTTTGCGATCGTACCTGGGGCCACATCATATTCGGGCGACCACCCTCCTCATTCCTGGATAGTCCTTGCGCATCCTCGTCACCGGCGCCGCCGGCTTCATCGGTCGTCACATCGCGGTCGAAGCGCGCCGCCGTGGTCACGATGTTCGTGCCGTTTCTCGGCGCGCCGTTGAACTTCCTGGCGTCGATTGCGTTCAGCACGACCTGCTCGACGCCGCCGGAATTCCGCGCCTGCTCGACGACGTCGATGCCGTGGTACACTGCGTCGCATCGCTCGCCGGCGGTGTCGATGCTCAGCACACCGAGACGATCGGCGCGACGGGCAATCTCCTGGCAGCGATGGGCCAAGCCAGCGTATCGAATATTGTCCACCTCAGCACCATGGCGCTCTACGACTATGCGATCATCCCGGCTGGCTCGGAGTTGACCGAGTCGTCACCGCTCGATGATGGGACACGTCGTCATCCGTACATCGTGGCGAAGCGCCAGCAGGAGCAGATGGTTCGCGAAGCGGCCCTCGCAGGCGGGTGGCGCTCGGCCATCCTGCGCCCCGGCCTCGTGTTCGGCCCCGGCCGCACCTGGTTCCACCAGCTCGGATCACAGGTGAACCGACACCTCTGGCTCACCGTGGCGCCTCGTTCGCCGCTGCCACTGTGCTTCGTCGAGCATTGTGCCGACGCGGCCGTGCTTGCCCTCGACGCCGCCACTATAGCCGGTGTGACGGCCAACCTGATTGACGATGACGTGCCGCCCCGCTCTGCGTACGTGGCCGTGCTGTCAAAGCACACCTCTCCGCACCCGATCGTCGTGGGGCTGCCGTGGCCACTACTGGCCGCCGCTGCAGCGGCAGCGCACTCCGTCAACCGGACCATGGCGGGGGGTCGGCTGCCGCTCCCGGACCTCGTCGCCCCCGGCCGGCTCGCCGCCCGCTGCAAGCCCCTGCGCTATCCCAACGCCCACGCGCGCGCGGTGCTTCGCTGGACTCCTCGATTCGCTGTGCTCGATGCCCTGGAACGCACAGTTCGTGCCTAAAGGTTTCCCGCCTGCACCTGATCGGCGATGAAGTGCCCGGCCCGCGCAGAGAGTGCCATAATCGTCAATCCCGGGTTCTGGAATGGCGCGCTAGTGAATGCCGCCGAGTCGGTCACAAATACGTTCGACGCGTCCCAGCACTGATTGTAGCGGTTGAGCACCGACCTGCGAGGATCCGTTCCCATCGGGGCGCCACCCGTTTCATGCACCGCTGAGCCCGGAATAAGCGCGCCTTCAGGCGTGTACACGAGCGGACCCGCGAGGCGGTAGAACGCCCGACTGACGATGCTTTCGCGGCCCACATGATCCACCGGAAGATCGAGATCGTGGGCGAGTTGCGCCAGCGACGCCTTCATGTCCCGCACCATCGCGTTCTCGTTTTCCGAATGTGCGCAGGTGATCCGGGGCACCGGAATGCCCCACGCATCGCACCGGTCCGGATCGAGTTCCACGAAGTTCTCATAGCGCGGGAGCATCTCACCAATCGCCATGAAGAACCACCCGGGCTCGATCCGACCAACCGATCCGAGCAGCGCGTAACCCCGCAGGAAATCCTTCGCAGGCACGCCACCGACATTCCGAAAGCTGGGAATGTAGATGCCGGACTGTGCGCCGAAGTCGAATGGATCGCCCGTCCTGTTGTCTTCGAGGGGTGTGTAGGGCCCGGCCTGAAACACCATCACATGATCGGTCAGATAGTGCCCGAGCACGCCCGAGCTGTTGCCGATGCCAGTGGGGTGGCGGGCAGACCTCGAGTTGAGCATGATCCGCACGGATTCGATGGCCGACGCACACAGCACGACGACGCGACCGCGTACCTCATGTTCCTGCTTGGTGATCCGGTCGAAGAAGACGACGCCGCTCGCTTTGCCCGTCGCCGGATCAGCTGTCAGGTGGCTCACCACGGCATCGCTGCGCAGCGTGAAGTGGTCCGTCGCAGCGGCAGCCAGAATCGGCAATGGCACCCGACGCTCGTTGTGTCGCACGATCCGGCAGGTGGTCGCGGGACGGTCGGGCCATTTCACGGCGAGGGCTGCCATGAGCTGCTTCTCGACGCGCGTGAGATGGTGCGGGCGGTCGAACACACCGTCAGGAATTCCAGCGATGCCTGCGGCGGAACCGTGAACGCCCAGGAACGATTCGACCCGCTCATACCAGGGTTCAAGGTCACTGTAGGAAATGGGCCAGCTCTCGCCGAATCCATCCCGATCGGCAGCCTTGAATTCGTGATCAGAAATCCGGAGTGCGTTACGGCCCCAGAGATGGAGCTTCCCTCCGACCTGTCGGCCGCGATACCAGTTGAATCGCCTGCCTTTGGCGGTCTGGTAGGGATTCTCGCGGTCGCTCACGAAGAGATGGCGGGTCAGTGGGCTGTACGACATGCATCGCGCCTGAATGTGCTGCCCGCCGAGCACAGCACGCATGCGACTGGCTAGCTGGATCTTGGAGACCGGGCTTGCTGCGGGCGCGGTGAAATCGGCCACGGGATCGAGCGATCGTCCGGCTTCAAGGAGGATCGTGCGTAGCCCGCGCTCGGCGAGCTCTTTCGCCGCCCATCCGCCGGCCGCACCGCTCCCGACGACGATCGCGTCGTACTCCTCGCTTGGCACCACGTTACGGTTTCCGGGTGATGTAGCCCCAAACCTCGCCGCTCGCCCACGCCACCAGCATTGTGAACATCACCGGTGCCGCCTTGACGAACTGCCGACCATTTCCCTTGCGAAGTTGGGTCATGCCGTGCCGCGCGAACAGTCGTAACGGGATCAACGGAGCGGCGGCGATATAGGCCAGGCGCGTCAGCGCACCGATGTGGGTTGTCCGTGCCTGTCCGAAGAGGCGGCCCCAATGGAAACGCACGGGAAGCACCGCGCCGAGGCTCCGGTACGGCGTGGTGTAGTCCACGATGGCTTCGGACGTGAGGTACAAGGTTTCGCCCTGGGCAAGGAGCGTCCAGTGCACCAGCGCTTCATTGAATCGTTCCCGCCACACGTGGCGCGTTGAGTCCATCGCGCGCCGCTTGTAGCACACATTGACGTCGCTCACCCACTGGCGGGGGCCGCTCTCGAACGGCAACTCGTAGCGAGTGAAATCGGCTGCGTAAAAGCACCAGTTGAGGACGTCGTCCGAGGCGCACTCGATTGGCCCCCCGATCGCGGCATGCGGCAGTTCAGCATGCAAACGCAGCATGGTCCTTGCCCAGTCGGGGCGCGGCGGGGCGCGATCTTCGAGAATGGCAATCAGCTGGCCCCTCGCCGGCGCCAGTCCGGCAGCGCGGCGTCGGTCGTAGAGTTCGTGCTGTCCCGCCGCCGTGGTGATCGGCCGAAACGTCTCGACCGGTCCCGCGTTGAGGAAAGTCACACTCGGATACTCCGCCTGGAGCAGGCCGACTTCAGCGTTGCTTGCGTCGTACGGACAGAACACTTCCATCGTCGGCGCATCGTCCTGCGCCAGCAATGCGTTGAGAAAGCGGCGCAGCACATCGCCACCATCCACGATCGTGACGACGACCGACAAAACCGGTGCGTTGACCGACGCGCCGCGTTCAATGGTCATTTGCGCATCCGGCCGAGTGGCGGCAAGTGCACAACCTGCCC
>JANMSC010000033.1:0-3067 GCA_031388885.1 Gemmatimonadales bacterium
GCGTTAGGCGCGACGCCGCCTCCGATGATTTCCTTGAGGAGCATCACCCGGGCGAACGGAGACTCCGTCTGACCGGACGGACCTACCGCCTCGAAGGCGCTCCCGCCGCCAATGTACTTGCGCCACTTGAGCAGTTGCTTGAGACCCGTGAGGGCGGCGAAGCCGGGCGTCGCCGACGTCGGGTTCTCAACGAGAGCCGGATGAAGGACTAGATTCGAGGGCAATGTCGCCGCCTGTCCCAGCACGTTTGGACCGTCGCGAAAAACCGCATTGACCCCACTCGGCTTAACCGGCTGGCCGACGTACGGCAACGGCGCGTTCGTAGCATCGGTAATCTCCATCGCCCGAATGAACTGTGCGACGATGAAGCCCATACCTCCAGCGACGGGCGAGGAGAGCTGGTTGTCGAAGAGTACACCTACCGAGAAGGTGCCGGTGAGTCCGGACACATCGAGCGCCGACGTCGTCGCGCCGGTGAGGTTGAGCAGATTCGGATACGCGATGTAGAGGCTTCCGCTAATCAGCTCGACGTTGTCGGTGGCGAGTGGCACGAACGCCGCCGGCTGGTTGCCGCGCAGTATGGCAGGAATACCTATTGTCCCCAGTTGGGGAGCCGATGCGGCCGAGCCAACGTCGTACAGCGTGCTGTTGTGAATCGCCGAGCTTTCGTTGCCCGCCTGATCTCTCACTTTCGCGAAATACGTGTAGTAGCCCTCCTCACCCGTTCCGTTGTCGAGCGGCGTCGTGAGCTGCCGAAAGCCGTCGACCAGTGGCATCCCCGCGAAGGGAGCGCCTGACGCGGTGCAGACGCCGCTGGCAACGGTTCCAACGATGCAACTTGTCGTCCCCGTAAACGTTCCAGGCGGATTTGGCTGGGAGAATCGGGTGAGGGTGATGTACACGGGAGCACTTCCGAAGCCGGAGCGGTCATCGTTGGCTTCAATGCCGAAGCTCAGCGTGGCGCCGCCGCTCGAGAGCGAGGTATTGATGGACGTTCCCGAGCTCGAAATGAGCGCCTGTCCGAGCGCCGACGTGGTGGCGTACCGCGCCGTTGGCGCCAGCAGGTCGACGCCAAATGTGGACAGCGGATGGACACTCCCCGATGCGGAGAGCGGAACGGTGCGCGCATTGCCAAGACGGTCGCTGTAGCGCGCGGTGGCAGAGTACGTCAGGTTCGAATTGACCGCCGCGAGATTGGACCCTGTCACCGCGAGAGTGGTATCGGTCAGCGCTCCCCCTGTCACCCTGAACGTCGCCTGCGCGGTGGTGGCCGTGGGCGCACTGTTGCTCCCGACGAGCCCAACCCCCGCGTCACCAACCAGGCCGGTGAGGCCGGTTGCGAATGCGTAGGCCCCGTTCAACCAATTGTTGCTGTTGCTGGTCGCGGTGGAGAGCGTGAAGACCGCTCCCGTGGGCGGGGCGGCGTTGTCGATCCGCACGCCGCGGAGGGGCACCCCGGCGACAGGCGTCGAGGTGAAACCGTTGAGAATGCCGGCACCGCTCGTCCCCGGCGTCCCGACGAGTGTGAGCGGATTGCCGTTCTGATCGATGCCGGTCATGGCCGGCAGCTCTCCCGTGACGTACGGCGCTCCTGATGCAGGTGAGGTGTAGTCAGGCAACAGGAGTGTATCGACGGCAATGCCAGGTTTGGCCGAGAGCAGCGTTCCGGCGGCCGCGCTGCCGGGGAAGACGATGGTCCGCACGGAGACAGTGCTCCCCGAATACGTCACCGGTGTGGATGTGACGACCAGGCCCGCGCCCGCCTGAATCCACGTCAACCCGGCGGCGTCTGCCGCGGCGGCGATTCCGGTGGAGGAGGCCCCCCGCATGCTCACGTAGAAGCCGTCCGTGTTACGCAGCCTAATTGCGACGCTGTTGGATGCCGTCGGCGGCGCGGCCGTGCCCGACGACACCGAGCGCGCCACCGCGCGCAGCAGCGCGATGCCATTGGTGAAACCGACCTTTCCGGTAGCGGGGTCGAATCCATCACTCCGGAAGCTGAGGGTAATCGAGCTTGGCGCCACGCGGGACAGCGCGACGTCGTCCACCTGCACTCCGATCGGGCGCCCACTCGTCACGTTGCTGAACGTCTGCGATGCGACCACGCTGTCACGCCCGCCCTGGCTCACGACGAGATCTACCTGCGCAAGCGGGTCCTGTCCACGCTCGGCGTTGATCACCACATCGAGCTGTCCGCTGGCGCTCGCCAGGTTTACCGGAAGTCCGGTCGTTCCCTGCAACACCGATTGAATGCTCACCTGCGGTGGCGCAGGAGGCTTGACGGTGACAACAACGGAGGCGCTGACGCGCGGATCGGCCGTCGCGGCGACCGTAACGGTGGCCGTTCCCGGCGTTACACCCGTTACCACACCTAACGCGGATACGGTGGCCACGGCCGGTGCACTGGTGGCGAACGTGACCGCACGGGAAATCCCGTCGTCGGCCTGCACCGACACGGCAAGGGGCTGCGCCTGTCCGATGGTAATCTCGAGAATCTGTGGCGTCACGGCGACCGACTTCACGCCGGCTGCCGCAATGATCGTCACCGTGGTGCTTCCTACGATATCGGGACGCGCGCGTGAGGTCGCACTCACGACCGCCGTCCCTTCGGCGAGCCCGGTTACCACCCCAGTGGCGGAGACCGACACGCGACTCGGATCGACCGAGCTCCACGTCACCGCTCGATCGGCACCAGAATCGGCGGCGACCTGGGCGACGAGCGGAGTGCTGGACCCGAGGCGAAGTGTCAGCATTGACGGTACGACGCTCACCGTGCGCACCTGCGGTCCTGGCAGTACGGAAATGGCCGCTCGCGCCACCAACTCGGGGCGTGCCATCGAACTGGCAGTGATCACGGCGGTGCCTTCACCCACCGCCGTCACGATGCCGTTCGCGGTGACGGTTACACGCCGCGGATCGGCGGAGGACCAGACAACCCCTCGGTTGCCGCCAGAATCAGCGTCAACCGTCGCCACCATCACAAGTGTTTCGTTCAGTCGTAGCGCGGCGCTGGTGGGCGAGATGTTGATTGAGCGTATTTTGGGTGCCGGGGGAGGTGCCACGACGC
>JANMSC010000040.1:0-2316 GCA_031388885.1 Gemmatimonadales bacterium
GGGCAGGTAGACGTCGAAGTCGGCCTCACCACGTTCGAGTCGTTCGACGATGCGGAGCATCGGTTCGGGCGGCGGCAGGAGGCGCAGGTCCATCACACCATGTGCCAGGGGCGCTGGTTCCACTGGGACCGCCGGAGGCGATGCGCTGATGGCAACACGCCAGAACCAGGTGGACCAGTCGTCGGTTGCGTAGCTCTCGCTGCGATGTTGGAAGCCGTGCTGGCCCAACCGGGCCAGGAGCGGCGCTGGGCGAAACGTGGTTCGGACATGCAGGACACCGGTTGGCGGCAGCGCCGCTGCTGCGCCGAGAATGCGCGAGAGTGGCTCGCGTCCGGCGAGCAGGTCGTCGCGCACGTCGAGATCGACAATCGCGGCGGGGTCGAACTCCGGGCGGGTCAATGGGGCGTCAGTACTCATGACCTCTACAGTGGACCGTGGTCAGTGTCTGCGATGTGACGGAAGTCTCATCATCCCTCACCCCGCGCCCACGCGCGCAGCAGCGTTGGTGCAACAAGCTGCAGACGGTCGGCCACCTGCATCCGTATGAGCCCGCGAGCCTTGAGCTGCTTGAAAGCGCGCGAGACCGATTCGCGCGCAGTCCCAATCTCGGTCGCGAGCTGTTCCTGGGTGCGGTCAAGAGTAATTGCGACACCGTCCGCGTCGGGCGTGCCATGCCGATCGGCGTAGTCGGCGAGATGCATTGCGAGGCGAGCAGCTACGTCCCGGAACGCGACCGTCTCCACCAGCTGCACCAGGTGTCGAAGTCGCACGCCGAGCGCGTGTACCACCGCCGATGCCACGTCGGGTTCGGTGCGGAAGGCATGCTCGAACTCGCCGCGCGGCAGGAACGCAAGGCGCGACGGCATCATCGTGGCGGCGGATGCGGGGTAGGTGCCGCCATCAAAGAGTGGCAGCTCGGCGACCGGGCGACCGGGGCCTTCCACGGCAAGCGTCTGTTCGCGACCGTCAGCTGCGGCCCGGTAGATCCGGACACGTCCGTCGAGGACAAGGTACAGGCCGGCGCAGGCGTCGCCAGCGCGGAAGAGCGTGAAGCCCTCACCCACCTCCCGCGGGACGCACCGTGCGGCAAGGCGTTCGAGGGTGGTTTCGCGGACGCCAGCAAAAAACGGCAGGTCGCGCAGCACCGGGACAATGGAGGCCATCGCAGCAATCAAGGGGTCACAGGGCGTTGTGACAAGCGTCACGGCGGCGGAGGCGGCGCCCCACAAACTTCGGTTTTCCTCAACCGGAGTCGCTTCATGTCGGTAGAAACCACCACGCCTGCAGCACCTCGCTCCGAACGACCGGTCGTGTCGGCGGTGCTGGACGCTCCCCTCGTCGGCTCGTTTACGGTCACGTTCGCGCCGGGCCAGCACCTTCCCACCCATGCCAACCCGTCGCGGATCGTGATCAGCGCGGTACGCGGGTCGGGAACCATCGCACTCCTCAGCGATCCCGGTCGCCAGCTGGTCGAGGGTGATTTCGTCCAACTCGCATCGAATGAACCCCACTCCGTCACCGCTGGCGACGAGGGGCTGGAACTCCTGGTCACGCCGATCGAAAACTGCTGCCGGATGTGCTGATGGAACGCCACGTCATCGGGTTCCTGCGCGCATCGCTCCTCTGGCTCGGCGCTGGCGTGACCCTCGGCGTCGTGATGGCAATGCGACCCTCGCTCACCGGCTACCGTCCCGCGCACCTGCACATGCTGCTCCTCGGCTTTGTCACGATGATGATCGCAGGCGTAGCGTACCACGTTCTTCCGCGGTTCGCGGCGACACCGCTGTACTCGGTGCGGCTCGCGCGCGTGCACTTCGTGCTCGCCAACGTGGGGCTCGCGCTGCTGGTGGGCGGCTTCATCGTGCGGGTGCATGGCGCATCGCACGCACCGGTCCTGCTCGGCGTCGGCGGCACGCTCTCCGCCGCCGGTGCGTACTGTCTCGCGTTCAACCTCTGGCGGACACTCGATCATGCTGCGGTGGCGCCGTCACGGCTCAAGCCGCTGCCTACGATTCACTGAGCACGGTCCGCGCGTCCCTTCGTACGACTTTCACCCTCCCTTCACGATTGCCGGTCCATCCTCCGCGCCAGATCGCACCGGGCTGCGTTGTGACAAGCGTCACGGCGGCCTCCCCGGCCCGATGCGATTCTCCTTTCGTGCTGCTCGCGCATGCGAGTCGCGCCGGATCGCCCCCCCCGATGGGGGCCCATCGAAGAGGCAGGCATGCTCGCTCGAACGTCGCGCAGGTTCATCCTCCTGGCAGCCATTGTGGCCTCTGCCGGGTGCAGTGCGAAAGCGCCACAGCAACTGGTGAC
>JANMSC010000059.1:0-1634 GCA_031388885.1 Gemmatimonadales bacterium
CGCCGTCGCGCTCGCCGACACCGACCAGCAGCGTCCTCGAATCGGTGGGAACTGCACGGTGCAGGATCTCTCCGGTAACGTACGAGTGGGATAGCCGCTGTTGTAGCCCGACCAACGCACGCAGGTTCTCGTTTTCGCGCCGTGTTACCGCACCCTGTTGCGCCACAAGCGCGAGGGAGTCACGACTCTGCTGGATGGCCTCGAGGCGAAATCGTGCGGCGTTGTTCTGGACGCCCTTTTCGTGAAGGAGCACAACCGGGCGGAGGGCCGTACGACGGATCCCGGCGACGAGCCCCTGCGCCCACGACTCCGGAAGTGCAAGCGCAATCAGCGCGACCGTGATGCAGCCAGCGAGAAGGAGCAGGTTGCCGCGGCTTTCATCGCGCCCGTACTCGCGCATCGTTCAGGCCTTCAGGTTACCAGGACGCTACGGTACTTCTCGAAGTCGTCAAGAATCCGGCCGGTGCCTCGAACAACACACGTCAGCGGATCATCGTCCACGTGGATCGGCAAGCCGGTTTCCTGCGAGAGCAGGTGGTCGAGGCCCCGGATAAGCGCACCACCGCCGGTCATCACGATGCCCCGGTCGACGATATCCGACGCGAGTTCCGGCGGCGTGATCTCGAGCGCGCGGCGTACCGCGTCGACGACCTGCTGGATCGGCTCCTGGATCGCCTCGCGAATCTCGGTCGAGTGCACCCTCACCGTCTTGGGAATGCCCGACACCAGATCGCGACCCTTGACCTCCATCTCGCGCTCTTCTCCGACGGGGTACGCCGAACCCACCTTGATCTTGATGAGCTCGGCGGTCGGCTCACCAACCAGCAGGTTGTAATTCTTCCGCATGAAGAGCACGATCGCCTGGTCGAGCTCGTCTCCGCCGATCCGGATCGATGTGTCAGACACGATCCCGCTCAGCGCAATCACCGCGATCTCGGTCGTCCCGCCACCGATGTCGATCACCATGTTGCCGGTCGGCGTCTCGACCGGAAGCCCGACACCGATCGCCGCAGCCATCGGCTCGGCGACCATCAGCACCTGCTTCGCGCCCGCCGTTTCCGCCGAGTCGCGCACGGCGCGCCGTTCGACTTCGGTGATTCCGGATGGCACCGCGATAATCACGCGCGGCTTCACGCGGAACACGTGCTTATCGATGATCGTCTTCAGGAAGTAACGGAGCATCTTCTCGGTCACGTCGAAATCCGCAATCACACCATCGCGCATCGGCCGAACCGCGAGGATCCCCTCGGGCGTGCGCCCAAGCATCCGCTTGGCCTCGAGTCCGATCCCCTTGACCCGCCCCGTCGCCTTTTCGATCGCGACAACCGACGGCTCGTTCAGGACGATGCCTTCGCCTTTCACATAGATGAGCGTATTGGCGGTGCCAAGATCGACGGCGATCTCGTTGGCCGGGAAAAGCGAGCCGAACTTGGGAAATTTCACCGAGAGTGCCGCCGGAGAGACGTAGTTGTTGCAAGTTAGGGGATGGGCGAACGCTCGGCAAGCGCAACACGTTGTGGCTGGTGGATTTGGCGGTTGATGCGGCGGGGAGGCGCGGTGCAATGTGAGCGCGTGCTCATTGCATGGATCGTGTGAGCGTGCGCTCACACGGGCCGTTAGCGAGTCTGTGCTGA
>JANMSC010000119.1:0-2216 GCA_031388885.1 Gemmatimonadales bacterium
GGCGTGCTTGACGCCGCCTCCCGCCGCGCCCGCTTCTCCACCTTCACGTGGAGCTGACCGCAGGCCGCGTCGATATCGAGGCCCCGGCTCCGGCGCACCACCGCTTCGATCCCGTGATCGAGCAGCCGTTCGCGGAACAGCCGGATCCCTTCCCGGGTCGTGGGGGTGAGGTTCGGACTGCCGCCCGGGTGCAGCGGCAACAGGTTGACGTGCGCGCCGAGCTTGCGGGCGAGCTTGGCCAAGATGGCGGCGTCATCGTCACTGTCGTTGCGCCCGCCGATCAGCACGTATTCGAACGTGATTCGGCGCTCGAACGCGGCGGCCGCCGCAAGCACCTCGCGCAACGGATACTTCTTCTCGATCGGCATCAGCCCGAGCCGCTGGTCGGGGCGCGGCGAATGCAGCGAGATCGCGAGGCGGAATTGTTCGGGGCGCGCGGCGAGCTGCTGCATTCCCGGTACAATCCCGACCGTGGACACCGTGATATGGCGCGCGCCGATGCCGAAGCCGTCGGGATCATTGAGAATCGATAGCGTTGCGTCGACCGCGGGCCAGTTGAGCAGCGGCTCGCCCATTCCCATGAACACGATGTTTGACGGCTTGTCGGCCGGGTTGCGCAACACGATCTCGCGGACCTGCCCCGCGATTTCCCACGCGGTGAGATTGCGCCGAAATCCCATGCGGCCCGTCGCGCAAAAGACGCAAGCCAGTGCGCAGCCAGCCTGCGACGATATGCAGAGCGTGCGTCGTGACGCCGTGGGAATCAGCACCGACTCGATTTTTTCGCCGTCGGCCAGGCGCCAGAGAAACTTCTGGGTGCCGTCGGCCGACTGTTGCACCACCTCGGTGTCGAAACGCGGCAGCGGGAGCTCCGCGTCGAGTCGGTCTCGAAGGGCTTGGGGAAGCTCCGTCGCGTCCTGCCAGGCGGCGACCGGATCCACCCAGAGGCGCCGCAGGAGCTGACCGGCCCGGTAGGGCGGAAGTCCGGCCGCGGCGACCCAGTCGCGCAGGTGGCGAGCGGCGGTATCGGGAGGGAGATCGAGCACGGTCGAGGGCGTCAACATATCGTGGAAACCTAAGTCCCGGGAGAACTTGCGGCGACTCGGCGGGGGCGCTGATGTGTTGCTGCGTTCGCTGGGCGACGGTTAGCTTTGTCGCTTCGACACGTTGATAAACCTCAGCACGAGTGCCGCCACCGCCCGGATGCCGAGTACCTCCCTCAGAACCCACCGTTGCGGGTCCCTCACGCGAGACGATGTTGGCACCGTGGTGCGCCTCGGCGGCTGGATCCACCGGCGCCGCGACCTCGGTGGCATCGTGTTCCTCGACCTGCGCGACCGCGACGGGCTCGTTCAGCTGTCCTGTGACCCGAAGTGGACTCCGCCTGACGTCCTGATACTGGCCGCATCGCTCGGCGCGGAAACCGTCGTGCTGATCGAAGGCGTGGTGGTGGAACGCCTTGAGGCGTCACGTGATACGACGATGATCTCACGCGATGTCGAGGTGCAGGTTCGGGCTCTTCGGGTGGTCGGTCCCGCCGTGACGCCGGCGATTCCGGTGGGGCGTCGCGAGGGCGAGGATCTGGCCGCCGAAGAGCTGCGGCTGCAGCACCGGGTGCTTGACCTGCGGCGCCCCGAGCTGCAGGCCAACATCATCATGCGCCACCGGCTGTTGCAGCAGGCGCGTCGAACCCTCTCCGATCTCGGATTCCTTGAAATCGAGACGCCGATCCTCACGAAACCCACCCCCGAGGGCGCCCGCGACTACCTCGTGCCGAGCCGGGTCCATCCGGGCCAGTGGTACGCGCTCCCCCAGAGCCCCCAGATCTTCAAGCAGATCCTGATGGTCGCCGGCATGGACCGGTACTTCCAGATCGTGAAGTGTTTCCGCGACGAGGACCTCCGCGCCGACCGCCAGCCCGAGTTCACCCAGATCGACATCGAGATGAGCTTCGCGACCCGCGAAGTGGTGATGGAGCTCGCGACCAACCTCGCCCGCACGCTGTGGAAGGAGATCCTGGGGGTCGAGGTGGGCGAGATCCCGATCCTCTCCTACGACACCTGCATCCGGCTCTACGGCATCGACGCCCCCGACCGTCGCTTCGGGATGGAGCTCGCCGAGGTCACCGCGGCCCTCGCGGGGACCGAGTTCACCGTGATCCGCAGCCAGCTCGACGCCGGCGGCATCGCCAAGGCGTTCGTGGTCGACGGTGGCGG
>JANMSC010000148.1:0-5746 GCA_031388885.1 Gemmatimonadales bacterium
ATCACAAGCATCACCCCGTACAGCACCCGCAACTGCGTATCTGTGGGATTAGCCGCCGACTGCGCCGCCGATATTGCCAGGGATGAATCGGCGTAGGCCCGTGCGCGCGTCACGTTCCCGAGTTGGCTTGCCGCAATCGCCAGCGACTGCCCCCACCACCCCCGATCGTTGTCGAACGCGGCGGGCGTCAGTCGGAAGAGCAACTCGCGCTCACGATTCTCAAGCACCCACGCCAGTTCGTTGTACCCGGCGAAGTAGGCCACCACCTCGGTAGCAGCAGACGGCCCGATCGCATCGTGAATCACGGCACGGGCACCAGCCAAGTTGCCCGCCCCGATGTGCGCGAGCACCACCCGCTGAACGGTATTCACCGCGTGCGGTGCCAGGGCGATGGCTTGCGGGGCGATGTCGAGCGCCTCGTCAAAGCGGTGGAGATTTACCAGTGCATTGATCAGCGACGTGAGCGTTGGCTCCGAGCGCGGATCGAGTGCCCGCGCGCGTTGCAGCTTGGCGAGGGCCACCTCCGGTCGGCCGGCCTGCAGGTCGAGGGCGGCTGACTGCGAGAGGATATCAGCATCGTTCGGCGCCGCGGCGAGTGCGAGACCGATTTCACGTTCGGCCGCGGCGACATCCTGGTTGACGAACTGATGGTAGCGTGCGGCGGCTGCATGGGGTCCAGCGGTGCTGTTCGCGATGGCGAGCGAGCGGTCGATCGCCTCCTTCGCACGCCGCGCCACCGTCGGCTCGCGCGTGCCAAGGAAGTACACCGTGGTCCAGGCCATGCCAAGTCGAACCCACGCCTCAGCAAAGGTCGAATCGAGCGCCACCGCCTGTTCGAAATAATTGGCCGCCTCGCGCTGCGGAGCTGCGCCAGCGCTGACGATAGCGCGGCCTTTGAGGTAGAGGTCATACGCCCCCGCATTGGTGGTCGGTCGCGCGGCAAGCTCTGCCTGGTCTGCCCGGCCGAGCACTGCGCCGAGTGCGCCCGCGACTTGCGATGCGATTGACGTCTGCATCTGGAAGACATCCGTCATGTTGGCGTCAAACGGCTGCTGCCACGTGGTCAGCCCGGTCTTGCCATCGACCAGCTCCGGCACGACTTGCACCCGCCGTGTGGCACCGGCTGCCCCGGCCCAGCGCACCGTCCCGGTCAGGAGGTAGTCGACGCCGAGTTCACTGGCGATCTGTCTGGGCGTCTTGGTGGTATTGCGATACTGGTTGGCGCTGCCCGACGCGATCACCGAAAGCTGGCCGACCTTGGCGAGCTTGCCGCGCACTTCATCGACGATGCCGTCAGCGAAGTAGGCTTCGTCGGCCGTGCCCTGGTTCACGAATGGCAAAATCGCGACGCGCTTCAACGTGTTGCTGTTGGCGGTAGCAGGAGGTGTCACCGCAAGCATCGTGGCAGTCATCGCCCAAACCGCGAGCGCGGCCACACCGCCGAGTGCAGCGTTGCGCCATGTGAGCCATGCGTCGTAGCGGCGCGGTGGCGTCGCGGCACGTCGTCGCGATTCTGCGCGCGCAGTCAGCGTGAGTGCGAGAGCACCGCCACCGATCAACATGCCGGCAAGTGCGAGCACCCAGGTCGGGAGGCCGCGACCCACCGCCGCGACCACGAATCCGGTGAGTGCGATCAACGCCACAACGCCGAAGATCAGCCACGCCTTGCCGGTTGGCGCTCCGACCACAACCGCGGTCTCACGGCTACCGTCACGCACCTGGTCCTCTGCCGACCGTAGCGCGTCTGCCATCTCGCGTGCGTCGCGGTACCGATCGGCGGGAGATTTCGCGAGGGCTTTCGTCGCCACTGCGCTCACGCGTGGCGCGAGGCCTTCCCGCGTTGCAGCGAGTGGTCGCGCCGTCTCAGTCAGCGAACGTGCGATGACGGCCTGCGCTGTTGGCCCAGTGAACGGCGGCTCACCGGCAATCATTTCGTAGAGCACGCAGCCGAGGGCGTAGATATCGACGCGACCGTCGACGTCGCTCGCGCCCATCGCCTGCTCCGGACTCATGTATTGTGGAGTGCCTATCGCCAGGCCGGTTTGGGTCAGGGCCTTGCCACCACCGGAGATGGCGCGGGCAATGCCGAAGTCGGCGACGAGTGCATGGCCTGCGCTCAACAGGATATTGGCGGGCTTGATGTCGCGATGCACGATTCCGCGCTCATGCGCATAAGCCAGTGCCTCGGCCACTTCGCGCGCCAACCGCACCGCCTCGGCCACCGGGAGTTGTTTCTCGCGCGCGAGACGTGACGGTAGCGACTCGCCCTCGACATACGGCATCACATAGTAGAGGAAGCCGTCTGCCGAGCCGGAATCGAACACCGGCAACACATGCGGGTGACTCAGCTGTGCCGCAATCTCGACTTCACGCAGGAAGCGTTCGGTGCCCAATGTCTCCGCCAACTCGGGACGCATCACCTTGACCGCGACCCGCCTGCGATGCTTCGGATCCTCGGCGAGGTACACCGTGGCCATGCCGCCTTCGCCGAGCACGCGTTCGATCCGGTAGCTCCCGGCCAACGCCCGCGTGAGCCGCGAGACCTCCACGGCCCCGGTCGGTTCGGTTCGCTGCGGGACGCCAGGTTCGGTCGGGGTGGCGGCGCCGCAATGCTGGCAGAAATGCGCCTCATCCGCCAGCGATTTGTGGCACGTCGGGCAGGCGCGAGTGTCGGTGGTCACGGCGACGTCGATTGCGCGAGCAACTTCTCGAACCGCGGGTTGCCCTTGAGGGATGCAAACGTCGGGTCGAGGCGGAGTCTGCCCGGCGTGATGACGTACTTGGCTGCGGACAACGCCTCCAGCCCGTCGAGCGCCTGCTCTTTCATCCCGACGATCAACTGGATGCGCACCATCTGCAGCCGGGCGTAGTAGGCGTTGAGGTCGGAGTCTTTCGCCACGAGTGCCACCCCCTGCGCCCCTTCACGAAGGGCGTCGGCGTTCCGCCCGGCCAGTGCGAGCGCCACGCCGTACAACACATGCAACTGGGCGTCTGTCGGATTGCCGGCCACCTGGCTCGCCGAGACCGACAACGCGGAATCGGCGTAAGCCTTGGCGCGCGCCGACTCGCCGCGTTGGTTCGCTGCAATGGCAAGCGATTGCCCCCACCATGCAGGGTCGTTGTCAAACGCCGCGGCAGACAGCCGGAACAGCAGCTCCTGTTCCGCGGGCTCGAGTATCCACGCGAGCTCGTTGTAACCGGCAAAATATGCCACCACCTCGGTGGCGCTGGTTGGCCCGATGGCCGCGCGAATCACCTTCCTTGCACCCGCCAGGTCGCCCTTGCTGACGTAAGCGGAGGCATTGGTCTGAACGGCACGAAGATCGGTCGGTGCGAGGGCGATCACGAGTTCACCGGCAGTGATCGCTTCATCAAAACGACGAAGCGTCATATAGGTCGCCTGCAGTGCGGTCAACACATTCAGCGAGCGCGGGTCACGTTCCCGGGCAAGCGACAGCTTCTGCAGCGCAAGCTCGAATCGCCCAGCCTGCACATCTCCGGTGGCCGCCCGCGCCAGCACGTCGGCATCGGTCGGCGCGGCGGCGAGTGCGAGATTGAGCTCACGCTCCGCTGCGGCAACGTCGCGAGGGACCAGCTGGTAATATCGTGCTGCGGCGAGGTGTGACGTCGCCGAGTTTCCTGCGAGTGCGATGGCACGGTCAATCGCCTCTTTGGCGCGTCGGCCATCTCGGATATCGCGGGTGCCGTTGGAATACACAAGGGCGAGCGCCAGCCCGAGCTGCGCCCAGGCATCGGCAAAGGTGGAGTCGAGTGCCACCGCCTGCTCGTAATAGCCCGCCGCCTGGCGCTGGGTTGCCGCTGCATTGCTGACCAGCGCCCGGCCCTTGAGATAGAGGTCGTACGCTGCGGCATTGCTCGTCGGGCGGGCGGCGAGCTCCGCCTGATCGGCACGGCCGAGCACGGCGCCCAGAGCGCCGGCAACCTGCGCCGCGATCGAGGTCTGCATCTGGAAGACATCGGTCATGGCGGCGTCGAATGGCTGCTGCCATGTCGTCGCACCCGTCTTGCCGTCGATCAGTTCCGGTACGACCTGTACCCGCCGAGTGGCACCAGCAGCGCCGGCCCAGCGCACCTTTCCGATCAACAGGTAGTCCACGCCGAGTTCGTTGGCGATCTGCACTGGCGTCTTGGTGGTATTGCGGTACTGGTCGACGCTGCTCGACGCGATCACAGTGAGCTGGCCGACCTTTGCGAGCTTGCCGCGGACCTCATCGACGATGCCATCGGCGAAATACGCATCGTCCGGCGTCCCCTGGTTTGTGAACGGCATGATCGCCACCCGCTTGACCCCCTTCACAGCGGTCGCCGCCGGGGTCACCGCGAGCATCGTCGCGGTCATCGCCCAGACGGCGAGCGCGGCCACACCGCCGAGTGCAGCGTTGCGCCATGTGAGCCATGCGTCGTAGCGGCGCGGTGGCGTCGCGGCGCGGCGGCGCGCCTCGGCGCGCGCAGTCAGGGCGAGCGCCAGTGCACCCCCGCCGATCAACACGCCGGCAAGCGCGAGGACCCAGGTCGGGAGTCCGCGGCGCACCGCCGCGATCACGAATCCGGTGAGAGCGATGAGCGCCACGACGCCGAAGACGAGCCACGCCTTACCGGTTGGCGCTCCGACCACAACCGCGGTCTCGCGGCTGCCGTCGCGCACCTGGTCTTCGGCGGCGCGCAGTGCCTCCGCCATCTCTCGCGCGTCGCGGTACCGATCGGCGGGAGACTTTGCGAGCGCCTTTGTGACCACTGCACTAACACGCGGCGCGAGACCTTCACGGCTCGCCGTCAGCGGACGGGCCGTCTCGGTCAGCGAACGTGCGATCACCGCTTGCGCCGTCGGCCCAGTGAACGGCGGCTCCCCGGCGATCATCTCATAAAGCACACAGCCGAGCGCGTAAATATCGACACGACCGTCGACATCGCTCGCGCCCATCGCCTGTTCGGGACTCATGTATTGCGGCGTCCCGATCGCCAGACCAGTCTGCGTCAGCGCCTTGCCACCGCCGGCGATCGCGCGCGCGATGCCGAAGTCGGCGACCAGTGCGTGGCCCGCACTCAGGAGGATGTTGGCCGGCTTGATGTCGCGATGCACGATGCCGCGATCGTGGGCGTAGGCCAACGCCTCCGCCACTTCGCGTGCAAGGCGGACCGCTTCAGCTACGGGGAGTTGTTTCTCCCGCGCCAGCCGCGCGGGCAACGACTCGCCCTCGACATACGGCATCACGTAATACAGAAAGCCATCGGCGGTGCCAGAGTCGTGGACCGGCAGGATATGCGGGTGACTTAGCTGTGCTGCGATCTCGACTTCACGCAGGAAGCGTTCGGTGCCAAGTGTCTCTGCCAGCTCAGGGCGCATCACCTTGACCGCGACACGCCTGCGATGCTTCGGATCCTCGGCGAGGTACACCGTGGCCATCCCGCCTTCGCCGAGCACGCGTTCGATCCGATAGCTCCCGGCCAGCGCCCGCGTGAGCCGCGAGACCTCCACGGCCCCGGTCGGCTCGGTGCGCTGGGGAACGCCAGGTTCGGTCGGGGTGGGAGCGCCGCAATGCAGGCAGAAATGCGCCTGCATTGGCAGCGGCGTTCGGCACGTCGGGCAGGCGCGGGTGTCGAGTGACAGGGCAGGGCCTCGTCAGGACGCGGGGATTGTCGGCAGGAAGAATGAAAGGAACGACAGCGCGGGGGCCGCCGCAAGGACCGCGGCCGACACAAGGGCGTGCAGAATCCGTTGTGCCGA
>JANMSC010000161.1:0-17397 GCA_031388885.1 Gemmatimonadales bacterium
CCCACCTTCGCGATGAAGATCGACTGCAACGACGGCTCGACGACTTCGAATCGCTTGAGGCCCACGCCCTCGCGCACCAGCCGGGTCAGCAGTTCCTCGGGGTCGGCACCGTTTGCCATCTCGACCTCCGCCGACATACCATAGTCGTCGACCTTGCCGACCAGATGTCGGTCGGCAAGCACGCGCCCCGCTTTTTCCGTGTCGTGCGTGAACGAGAGTGCCACATGCCGCCCACCGAAGTCGCGCTTCACATCCGCCACCGTCCCATCGACCACCGTCTTGCCCCGCGCGATGATGACGATCCGGTCGCACATGCGCTCGGCCTGCTCCATGATGTGGGTCGAGAAGAGCACGGTGCGGCCACTCTTCGCGATGTCCACCACCACGTCCCGCATGACCTGCGAGTTGATCGGGTCGAGACCCGAAAACGGTTCGTCGAGAATCACCAGCTCGGGGTCGTGCAGCAGGGCGCCGGCGAACTGAACCTTCTGCTGCATTCCCTTGGAGAGATCCTCAACCTTCTTCTGCGCCCAGTCGCTGATGCCCAGGCGATCCAGCCAGGCGGTGGCCCGCTTCCGGGCGTCAGCGCGCCTGATACCCTTCGTCTCGGCCAGAAAGATCAGGTGATCGAGCACCTTCATCTTCTTGTAGAGACCCCGCTCCTCGGGGAGGTATCCCACCCGCTCAGACAGCTGACGTCCGGAACCGGTCGCGCCGAAGAGCACCACCTTCCCCTCGTCGGGCTCGATGATGTCCATGATCATCCGGATCGTGGTCGACTTGCCGGCGCCGTTCGGACCGAGCAGGCCAAAGATGCCGCCGGCAGGAACCTCCATCGTGAGGTCGTGTACGGCGGTGTGGCCGGAAAATCGTTTCGTGACATGTTCGACGCGGACGGCGGGGTGGGGCATGCGGGAGGGCTCCGGTGTCGGATTCAGAGCCTGAAGCTAACGACGATGATCGATCATCGATGTTCGATCATCGATCATCGATCATCGAAAAATCGCTCCACTCCCGCCACCTCATCATTCGGCACCACCAGAAACTTCTTCGTCGCGTCGAGTCCAAACTTTCGCTGGCTGGCAAGCCACGCATCGAGTGTGGTCGCATCCGCCGGTTCACGGATCGCGACGTCCTTCATGGTCACGCCGCGGGCTGCACGCTCATGCCAGCGCCCGACGTACGTCCTCCCGCTCGTGCCGGAGATGACCACGGTGACACCGTGCAGCTCGTCGTGGCCCGGATGAAAGACGTGTCCGCTCACGCGCAGTGCTGCTCGAACGCCGCCACCAGATCGGCGGCAATCTGGTCGGGCGAGCGCCCCTCGATCTGGTGCCGGTGGACGAACGCGACCACCTCGCCGTCCTTGAGCAATGCCGCGGACGGTGACGATGGCCGATATGCTCCGAAGTACGACCGGGCGCGAGCGGTTGCATCGAGGTCCTGACCCGCGAAGACGGTGTAGACCTTCCCCGGCTTCTGGCCCACGCTGCTCAGCGCCTTGGCCAGCGCCGGGCGCGCACCGCCGGCCGCGCAGCCGCACACCGAATTGACGAACACCATCGCGGTGCCCTGCATATCGGCGAGCGCGGCATCGACATCGGCCACAGACCGCAATTCTTCGACGCCGAGTCGGGTGAGTTCGTCGCGCATCGGCTTGACCATCATTTCTGGGTACACTGCTGCTCCTGTTAGGTGGACAATCCTGTTGTTGAACTGGTCGATCGGTGCTCGTCGATCGTGGCGTTGGCGCCCGAAACAACTCCAGTCACCTATCGACTATCGACGATCACCCTGTGGTTCGCGATCGCCACTCAAGGCAGCAATCATCGCATGCCACGCCATCGTCGCGCACTTCACTCGCATCGGATACGCCGTCAGGCCACCGAACGCCTGGAGCCTGCCTAGCGTGGGGTCCGCCGCGCCGCCATCAACGAGCAACGCGCGGAATCGTCCGAAGAGTTCCCGCGCGTCGTCGGTTGACTTGCCGCGCAGCGCCACCGTCATCATCGACGCCGACGCTCTCGACACCGCACAGCCCCGGCACTGAAACGCGACATCGTCAATGGTCCCATCAGGCAAGACAGCCAGCTCCACGCTGACTTCGTCGCCGCACAGCGGGTTGCGCCCTTCGGCGCGGTGCGACGGCATCGCCAGCGCGCGGTAATTTCGGGGCGAGCGATCGTGCTCGATGATGACACTCTGGTACAGCTCCGCCAACGAGTTCATCGTGCGAACAACTTCGCCGAGCGGTGCAGCGAGGTCGTGAGTACGTCGAGTTCGGCCAGGGTGTTGTACGGCGCCAGCGATACGCGGGCGGTGGCGGTGAGACCGAGGCGACGATGCAGCGGCTGGGTGCAGTGATGTCCGGCGCGGATGCAGATGCCGTCGGCGTCGAGCAACGACGCAAGGTCATGCGGATGCACCCCGTCAACGGAAAAGGTCAGCACACCAACCTTGTCGCGGGCCGTCCCGACCAGGCGCAACCCCGGAATCTCGCCGAGCAACTGCTGACCCCGCTGAAGCAGCGCACGCTCATGCTCGGCGATACCCGCGCGGTCCTGGGCATCGAGCCACGTGATCGCTGCCGCGAGCCCGATCACGCCAGCGATGTTCGGCGTCCCGGCCTCGAACTTCGATGGCGCCGGAGCAAACGTGGTCCGTTCGAAGGTCACGGTGTCGATCATGTCGCCGCCACCTTGCCACGGCGGCATCGCGGCGAGGTGCTCCCGGCGAGCCCACAACACTCCGATACCCGTGGGGCCGAAGAGCTTGTGGCCCGAGAAGCAGTAGAAATCGCAGTCGAGGCTCGTCACGTCGACCGACATATGCCCCACGGCTTGCGCGCCATCCACTAGCACCGGCACACCGCGAGCCCGCGCCATGCGACAGAGTTCGGCGATCGGGTTGACCGTGCCGAGCGCGTTGGATACGTGGACCACCGCGAGGAGGCGACACGGACCCGACAGCAGGCGCGCGGCAGCCTCGAGGTCGAGCTCGCCCGCGTCGGTGACCGGGATCGGCGCGGTGCGCGCGCCCGCGAGCTGCCACGGGACGATGTTCGCGTGATGCTCCATCTCGGAGACCACGACAGTGTCGCCGTCACCCAATCCGCCGCCCGGGAACGACCGCGCGACGAGGTTGATCGCCTCGGTGGTGCCGCGCACGAACACGATTTCCTCGGGGTGCTGCGACCCGATGAAGCGCGCCACCACGTCGCGCGCACCGTCGTACGCGAGCGTTGCCTCTTCGCTGAGCTGGTACACGCCGCGGTGGATGTTGGCGTTACCGGTCGCATAAAAGGTGCGCATCGCGTCGAGCACGGCCCGTGGCTTCTGGGTCGTGGCGGCACTGTCGAGATACACGAGCGGCTTGCCGCGCGAGAGCGTGGTGAGAATCGGGAACTCAGCCCGCAGCGCATCGACATCGAAGTCTCGCACGACGTTTCGCGCCTCGCTTTTCACCCCTCGCTCCTCGGCGGCGATCATGCGATCAGCGCATCCAGCTGGGCATGCACGATCGCCTCCAACGCCTCACGCACGGGCGTCACGCTCACCTCCGCAAGCACCTCGGCGACAAATGCCCAGATCAACAGCGCCTGTGCCGTCCGTCCACCGATCCCGCGGGTGCTCAGGTAGTAACGCTGCTGCTCATCGAGTCGCCCGACCGTGGCTCCGTGGGTACACCGGACATCGTCAGCGAAGATCTCGAGCTGCGGCTTGGTATCGACCTTGGCATCGTCCGACAGCAGCAGGTTTCGGTTGGTCTGCTTGGCGTCGGTCTTCTGCGCCTCCGGCCTCACCAGCACCTTGCCGTTGAATACCGCCCGCGAGCGGTCGGCGAGCACGCCCTTGTAGACCTCCCACGAATTGCAATTGGGATGGTCGTGGAAGATGGCGGTGTGATTGTCGACGAGCTGCTCGCCCTGTGCCAGATACAGGCCGTACAACAGGGTCTCGATATTGGGCGCGTTGAGCTTCGTATGCAGGTCGTGGCGGGCGAGCTTGCCGCCCAAGCTGAGCGTAAACGACCGGTAGTGCGAATCACGGTCCTGATCAATGCGGCTGAGGCCGATGTGCCATGCCTTGCCGCCCTCGCGCTGGACCCGCACGTGTTCCAGCCACGCCCCCGCCCCCACCACGGCCTCGGAGCACGCGTTGGTGAAGTAGCTCACGTCGGCCAGGGTGATGAAGCTCTCGATCACCGAGGCCCTGGCCTCACGCTCCACGATCACGAGCGTCCGCGGCGCGATCACGCCGTCGCGAGCCCGCCCGGTCACCACGTGCAGCACATGCACCGGCGCCGGCATCACCACGCCTGCCGGCACGCGGATGAACGCGCCGTCGACGCACAGCGCCGCATTGAGGGCGGCGAACGGCGTGACGTCGGGCGCGGCGTGGCGACCCAGATGCGCCTCGACATCGGGCACGCCCTCACCGATCGCGTCAGCGAGGGACCCAACGCGAACCCCGCTAGGCAGTAGTAGTAGCGACGACAACGACACATCAACTCGGCCATCGACGACGACCACAAGCGGCCAACCTGGCTGCCCGAACATGTACGGCGCGATGTCAGCCGGACGAACCGGGTCGGATTCGTGAATCGCCGTGAACTTCCTCGTCGCGAGCGCCCCGACCGGGGTGAACCGCCACTCCTCGTCGCGAGTGGTAGGGACGCCCACGGCGGCGAACCGCTCAAAGGCCGCGCGACGGAGCTCAAGGAGCCAGTCTGGGCCCTCAGCGAGCTGCGCCTGGCCGGCGAGCGCCGAGAATGGGATCGCAAGATCCCTCGCGACGCTCGGGATGACCGGCGCGGTCGAGGTCATCGTCACGCCCCTGCTCCCACCGCCGCGCCAGTCAACCACTCGTACCCCTGTTTCTCGAGCTTGAGTGCGAGCGACCGATCGCCAGACTTCACGATCCGGCCACCCACCAGCACGTGCACCACATCGGGAATGATGTAGTCGAGCAGGCGCTGGTAGTGGGTCACGAGGACCGTGGCGCTGTCGGGCCGCTTGAGCGCGTTGACACCGTCTGCCACGATCCGCAGCGCATCGATGTCGAGCCCCGAATCGGTTTCGTCGAGCACGGCGAGCCTGGGCTCGAGCACCGCCATCTGCAGGATCTCGTTGCGCTTTTTCTCGCCTCCCGAGAACCCGAAGTTCACCGCGCGTTCCATGACCTCGGGGCCCCACTCGACCACGCGAAGCTTTTCTTCGAGCAGGTCGATGAAGTCCATCGGGTCGACTTCATCAAGCCCCCGCGCCTTCCGAATTTCGTTGTACGCGGTGCGCAGGAAATACGCGTTGGTCACGCCCGGGATTTCGACCGGATACTGAAACGCGAGGAAAACGCCGGCCCACGCACGCTCCTCCGCCTCCATGTCGAGCAGGTCCTGGCCATCGAATGTCACCGTACCGTTCGTGACCTCATACGCCGGATGGCCGGCGATCACCTGCGCCAGGGTACTCTTGCCCGAACCGTTCGGGCCCATGATCGCATGCATTTCACCGGCATTCACCGTGAGGGAGATGCCGTTGAGGATGGGCGTGTCGCCGACGCTCGCGTGGAGGTCGGTGATTTGAAGCAGTGACATTGTTGGTCTGACTCCAGTATCTGTTAACAAGTCGACAGTCAACAGTCGACAGGTTTGATCGCTTCGGTTACCGGCACCACCCTTGGGTCTACGCTCTGTCGACTGTCGACCAGTTAGCCAACACTTCCCTCAAGACTCACCCCCAACAACTTCTGCGCCTCGATCGCGAACTCCATCGGCAGTTCGCGGAACACTTCCTTGCAGAAACCGTTCACAATCACGCTGATCGCGTTCTCGGTGTTCATGCCCCGTTGCTTGCAGTAGAAGATCTGGTCCTCTCCGATCTTCGACGTGCTTGCCTCGTGCTCGACGTCAGACGACTTGTTCTGCACATCGATGTACGGGAACGTGTGCGCGCCACACTTGTTGCCGATCAGCATCGAGTCGCACTGGGTGTAGTTCCGCGACCCGGCTGCCTTGGGCATGATCTTGATCTGACCGCGATACGAGTTCTGGCCGCGCCCCGCGCTGATGCCCTTCGACATCACCGTGCTCCGACTGTTGCGGCCGAGGTGGATCATCTTGGTACCGGTGTCGGCCTGCTGCATGCCGTTCACGACCGCCACCGAGTAGAACTCGCCGACGCTGTCGTCGCCCTGAAGAATCACGCTGGGATACTTCCAGGTGATGGCGGAGCCGGTTTCGACCTGGGTCCACGAAATCTTCGCGGCACGCATCGCCTTGCCGCGTTTCGTGACGAAGTTGTAGATCCCGCCGACGCCGTTTTCGTCGCCCGCATACCAGTTCTGCACGGTCGAGTACTTGATCGACGCGTTGTCGAGTGCGATCAGCTCCACCACCGCCGCGTGGAGCTGGTTCTCGTCACGCTTGGGCGCGGTGCAGCCTTCGAGGTAGCTCACCGACGCGCCTTCGTCAGCAATGATCAGCGTGCGCTCGAACTGCCCGGTATTGGCCGCGTTGATGCGGAAGTAGGTGGACAGCTCCATCGGGCACTTCGTGCCTTTGGGGATGTACACGAACGAACCGTCGGAGAACACTGCGGAGTTGAGTGCCGCGAAGTAATTGTCCGACGCCGGCACGACCGAACCGAGGTACTGCCGCACCAGGTCGGGGTGCTCGTGCACCGCTTCGCCAAACGAGCAGAAGATCACGCCCGACTTGGCGAGGGTCGCCTTGAACGTCGTACCGACAGACACCGAGTCGAAAATCGCGTCGACGGCTACTCCAGAGAGCAGCTTCTGCTCGTTCAACGGGATGCCGAGTTTGGCATACGTCTCGAGGAGCTTGGGATCGACTTCGTCGAGTGACCCCAGGGGTGTTGCGACCCGGGGTGCAGAGAAGTACGAGATCGCCTGATAGTCGATCTTCTGATAGTGCACGTTCGGCCACGTCGGTTCGACCATGTCGAGCCAGCGGCGGTACGCCTTGAGGCGCCAATCGAGCAACCATGCGGGTTCGTTCTTCTTCGCCGAGATGAAGCGGACCGTGTCCTCCGAGAGCCCGGGAGGAGCGGTGTCCTGCTCGATGTCGGTGACGAACCCGTACTTGTACTCGCGATTGATCAGCGCTTCGACCGATGCACTCATTGTCCCGCCTCGTTGCCCGCGGGCTCGAACGCCACGCGATAGGTGCAAGTGCCGCAGCCGCCTGCGATGCGCGAGCGTCGAACGACGGCAGCATCAAATACGTGGGTCAGGAACGCCTCTTCGGCGGCACAGAGCTCCGGAAACTGTTCAACGATCAGGCGGTGCGGACAGTTCGATTCGGTGAGCAAGCCACCGTTGTCCGCGGCTTCCCAGGTCGCCATGTACCCCTCGGCGTGCAACACCCTCGCGATGGCCTGAGCGCGTTCACCTGGATCCATCCCCGCGGTATCTGCGAGGAGTCGCTGTTCGAGGGCACGGTACTGCGCCTCAAGGAGCGCCACCGCCGCGGGGCGTCCCTCGGTCGCGACCACATGGTCGAGCAGGTCGGCCATGGTGCGGGCTGAGCGGTCAGGAAAGAGCCCGTGCCCGGCGGAACTCAACCGATACGAGTGCGCCGGCGCGCCGACGCCGTGGTGCGCCCGCTCGTAGCAGACGACGCCTTCCGCCTCGAGCTCCTTCAAGTGGTGCCGGACGGCGTTCAGGGAGAATCCCAGACTCGTCGCCAAGTCCTTGGCGCTGGCTCGACCGTCCCGCTTGAGGTGCAACAGGATGTCACCACGAGGACCGCGATGACCACGCGGTACGGTGCCCGCGCGAATCGGGTCGATCGAGGAGACGGATACGGATGACGGGGTAGCCATGGCGCGGCAATCCTATGCGCGATACGGGCTGGTGTCAATTCGCGCCACGATATTGGCACAAACCATACGATGCGATTCGGAACGTGCGACTCATGGGCGAAGCATACTTCGCCCCGACCAGCCCCGACCACCCCAATGCCTCATGCCTCATGCCCCGTTCAAAACCACCGTCCCAGCCGCACTAACAATGCCTCCCGCCCGGCATCGTTCCACCCGTATTCCACGCGCACCGGGCCGAGCGGTGTCTCGCTCGCCACCCCCGCACGTGCACCGAGCAGCCAGCCCGCCCGCCCGAGCAGCGGCCCGGTCGTAAAGCCGCGTTCATCGACGGGGATGATCGTGCTGGCGCCATCGCCAAACGCCGTGCGCCCGACGGCAGCGGTAAGGCGCAGCCGAACCGAACCCGCAATGGGCCGCGACACCGCGAGCGACCCGAACACTTCGCGGTCGCCGCGCCGTTCGCCCAAGTGCAGCCCCGGGAAACCGTCGTCACCACCAAGCACAAACGTGCGTCCAGCGGGCAGGTTGTCGCCGGCACCGATACGCACCTGTTGCTCGAAACGGAATCGTCCCGCGGTGCTGCGGAAACGCGCGTCGAAGGCAAGGAGCGCATAATCGGTCGTCCAGGCCGCGTCGAGCCGCGCCAGCCGATCGCGACGGCCGGTGAGTTTCTCGGCCACGAAGTGCGGACCGAACGTGGTGCGATCGGAGGCGCGGCGGGTGAGCAGGTCCGACTCATGCCACCAGCGAGCTTCGCCCGCAAGCGTCACGCGAACCGTGCGTCCGACGTATCGCTCGACACCAACAGTCGCGACGAACTCGCGCATGTCGTCCGTCCGCAATTCGTTCCCCTCGACATCGAAGCGCCGGATATCTTCGCCGCCAAGCATCATGGTGGCGACCGGTGTCCACGCGCGCTGGCCAAGGAGCGTGTGACGACGGGACGACAGGGTGACGTCGCTGCGGTATCGACCGACCGTGAGCCGGGCCGCGGCCTCAACCCGCAGCAGTGCCAAGTGACGATCGACAATACCGGCCCACACTCGGCCCCCGAGTTCGGCGTCGAACGCCAGCCCGATCCCCGCGATGCGTCGAGGCAGGCGACGCACCACCGGTGTGAAGGACACCGAGTCGCCGTCGCCCGCGGGACTGAGCCAGAGCTCGTGAAACAGCTCGCGCCGACCGAGTTCGTTGAGTCGAGCATTGAATGCGGCAAGCTCGAGCGAGTGACCAGCGTCGAGTCCGAGCGCACCGCGAACAAGCCGAGTTGCGTCGGGATCACTCGCGTCAGCGACCACGCCGCCGACCCAACTCGGCAGCGGCGTGACCCGCAGGGGCGGGGCAACCGCCGCACAGCGCCACTGCCGAAGCGCGGCGATACCGGCAGCCCGGCCCAGGCGAACGAGCGAGTCGGTCGCGTTGGACGAGAAGTCGAGGGAGCGGAATCCATCCACATCCGTGCGGATCGAGAGATCGTCAGCGCGGAGCGAATCGTCGGGCTGACGAAAGAGCCAGTTGAGCAGGCGATCAACCACAGCAAACGGCGAATCGAGATTGATCGAATCCGCCGGTATTTCAGTCACGTCGCTCACCACCACTCGAGCGGCGCCGGCCGCTCGTGCGACGGCCACTGGAATGTTTGCAGCGAGCCCGCCGTCGGTCAGGGTACGATCATCGATGAGTTCGGGCGCAAAGACCAGCGGAATCGCGATGCTCGCACGCACGGCCTGGGCGAGGTCACCCGACGTCAACACGACCACGCTCCGATCGCGCAGATCGGTGGCCACAACGTGCAGTGGAATCGGCAGCCGGCTGAAGTCGCCGCGGGCGATCAGGTTGCCCCGCAACATCGCCGAGTTGAGCAACATGTTGACGTCGGCCTGGCGTACCGCTGCGTTCTGCACCGCAAAGCCGCGGTCACGCTCTTCCCACACGATCAGCGGAAGCAGCGGCCCCCACGCACCGGCACCGCGCGGGGCGTAGCTCCGAAACGCGTCGGCAAGCGACAGGGAGGTGGTCAGGGAGTCGATGGCGCGCCCCGAGTAGCCCGAGGCATAGAGCGCGCCGACCACCGCTCCGATCGAGGTACCGACCACGAAATCGGGACGGACGCCGGCGCTGTCGAGCGCCTGCAGCACACCGATATGGGCAAAGCCCTTGGCGCCGCCGCCGCTCAGGACCAACGCCAACGGACCCGCGGGACAGGCCGGCGGTGAGCCGTCCTGCGCCCGCGCGCGCGCCGGGGAAGTCAACGCGAACGCACCGACCAGCAGAGGGACGAGGGGGAATCTTCGCATCGCCAGAACGTAACGCTGTCGTTGCTTGCGCACGCCCGGGGCTTGCGCGTCGCGGGGCGACGTTCCTACTCTAGCTTTCGTCAGGCGCGAACCCCCAACCGCGTTCCTGCTCCCGGCCGGTGGCCGAAAGGGTCGAATCGATGCCGTACGTGATCACTGAAGCGTGCATTGGGACAAAGGACCGAGCCTGCGTTGATGTCTGTCCGGTGGACTGCATTTACGAAGGCGAGGATCAACTCTTCATCCATCCGGATGAATGCATCGATTGTGGCGCATGCGAGCCGGAGTGTCCGGTGAGTGCGATTTATCCGGAGGAGGATGTGCCAGAGAACCTGCAGGCCTTCATCGTCAAGAATCGCGACATTTTCGACTCAGACACCCCGCCGGGACGGCCCAGGAAGTAAAGCAAGGTCGCTCCACCGGGGCCGTCCAGATAATCTGGCTCCGGGGAGCGCCTTAGAGGCAGGCTTCACTCGACGGCGGCGACAGAGGGGGAAGTTCCATCAGGTCCGCCATCCTTCACGACGTCCGTACCCCCGCCCGGTTTCACATCACGCGATCGAGGAAGTGCTGGAGCGCCGCGGTCGTTTCTGCCGGACGTTCCACCGGCGGCAGGTGGCCCGCGCCATCAATGACCACAAGTTCGGCGCCGGCGATGGCGTCGGCCATCTCGCGCGCCGCGTCCGGCGGGGTGAGGCGGTCTTCGGCTCCGACCACGACGAGCGTCGGCACGTCGATGCTGCCCAACAGCGCCGACGAATCGCTGCGATCGCGCATCGCGCCCAGCGCCGCAATGATCCCCGGTACGGCGGATCGGCTCATCTGCGCAACCACCGCGGCCTGTATCCGTGGATCGACGTCCGCGGCGAACAGTTTCGCCGCCATCGCGTCGGCAATCGCGACGGCGCCTTGGTCGCGTGCCGTGACGATCGCGGCGTTGCGACCCGCCTTGCCTTCGTCGCTGTCGGCACCAGCGCGCGTGTCCATCAGCACGAGCGCGGCAACACGCTGTGGGTGCCGGCGCAGGAACTCGAACGCGATGTAGCCGCCCATCGATAGTCCGCAAAACACGCAGCGTTCGACCTGCATCGCGTCGAGCAATGCGGCAAGATCATCCGCGTGTGCAGCCAGCGTGGTCGCATCGGGCGAGCGGTCCGATTCACCCGACCCACGCAGATCGGGGGCAATCACACGACGGCCCCGCACGCCGTCGAGCTGAGCGTGCCAGAGCGAACGGTCCAGCGGATAGCCGTGCACCAGCAGCAGCGGCGTGCCGCCACCACCCCGGTCTTCCACGGCGAGCGTGACACCGGTGCTGAGTGTGACCCGCCGAGCACCACCCATCGCCCCAATGATCTCGTCGGGCACCGCCACGGGACGCTCGTCCCGGTCGATGCACACAAACACCGTGTCGACGGTGGCGATCAGGCGCTGATCGCTCGGTCGCACCGCGCGCTGCCGTAGCGTGAACGAGGTGCGCCTACGCTGTAACACTTCGATGCCAAACTCGAGGATGTCGCCCGGCCACGCGCCGGCGTGATAGTCGATGGTGGCGCGACGCACCGCTGGCCAGATGCCGGCACGCTGAAACGCGTCCATGCCAGGGCCGGCAGCGAGCAGCGCCCATCGGGCGCGTTCAAACAGGGCGAGGTACGCCGCCTGATTGAGATGGCCAAACGTGTCACACTCGTCGGGATAGACGGTCAGTTGAATCGGCACGGCACGCTCCAGGAGGGTCATCGGACAGGCCGCGCAGCCGCGCCGCGCGCACCATGACATGACAACGACCCGCGGGCCTGGGCGGGCACAGGTGAGACGGGGGCGCTGCGACCCTCAACAGGGGCTCACGTGGGTCCCCCGACGCGGCTTCGGTCGTGCTACGTTTGATTGTCACCCGCTCGGAGCACGCGCGCCCATGTCACCCACAACCGACTATATCCGGCACGCCGCCAAGCTGTCGCGGAAGCTCTATCTCGACGCCTCGATGGGCGGGGATCCCGCGCCAGATCCGGACTTCTACAAGACGCTCGCCAAGGCACTCGAGGATATCGCCGACGGGCTCGATCAGGTCGCCAAGCGGCGCGATTGATGTCGGTGCGCCTCGTAGATCGCCCCGAAACATTTACCGACTTGATGGCCGAGATCGCAGGCGCACCGATGGTCGCGATCGACACCGAAGCCGCGTCATTCCACCGCCATTTCGACCGAATCTATCTGGTGCAACTGTCGACGCTGGCGGTGACCGCCGTGATCGACCCGCTGGGCGTGGGCGACCTGACCCCCATTGGAAACCTGCTCGCCGATGCAGGGGTCGAAAAAGTCTTCCACGACGCTGACTACGACCTCAGGCTGTTCGACAAGGAATTCGGCTACCACGCCTCGACCCTCTTCGACACGCGGATCGCGGCCCAGTTCCTGAACGAACCCGGAATCGGCCTGGGTGCGTTGTTGCAGAAGTACTTCGGGATCACGGCCGACAAACGGTTCCAGCGAGCCGATTGGTCGGCGCGCCCACTGTCCGGCCCAATGCTCGACTACGCTGCCGGTGACACCAGCAACCTTTGTGAGTTGCGCAACATACTACGCGATGCACTGATTGCGAAAGGCCGAATGGATTGGGTCGCCGAAGAGCTTGCGCTGCTTGAGGCGACCCGCTGGACCGGGTCGACCGATGAGCCCGCCGTCGGGTATTTGCGGCTGAAGGGTGCCAAGGCGCTCGACCGGCGGGCCCTCGCGGTACTGCGCGAGCTCTTCGTCTGGCGCGAGGGTGTCTCCGCCAAGCTCGACCGGGCGGGGTTCCGGGTGGCCGGCAACGAGGTGCTCTTCGAGCTGGCACAGCGCCCGGCGCGCACCGCAGACGCCCTGGGCCGGGTGAAAGGTGTCGGGCGCGACACCCTGGAACGCCGGGGGTCGGATATCCTCGCCGCCATCGAACGCGGGCTCGCCATTGCGGACGACGAGCTCCCGCGCGTGGAGCGCGCACCGCGCCGGGTGGCTGACCCGGCCTTCGACGCTCGACTCGAAGCGCTCAAGCAGGTGCGCAACACGATTGCCCATCGGCTTGACCTGGCGCCCGGCGTGCTCTGTCCGAATGGCACCCTCGAGGCAATCGCGCGCGTCGTGCCCGAGACCATCGAGCGCCTCGCCGAGATTCGCGAACTTCGGCGGTGGCAAGTGCGCGAGCTGGGGCCGGAGTTGCTGCACGCGATAAGCGAGCATCGATGATCGATCATCGCATTCATGACCAGGAGTTGACCATGGTGCCAGTTTCTGCCGAAATCGCCCGCAAGTCGTTGCGCGCCGTGAAGGACCCCGAGCTCGGTCTCAACGTGATCGACATCGGATTGATCTACGACGTGACCGTGTCGGACGAAGGTGCCGCCAAGGTGACGATGACGCTCACGTCGCCTGGATGTCCGGCCGGCGCGGAGATCATGGAAGACGTCCGCCGAACAGTCGCGGACCTCGAGGGGATCACCGCCGTGGAGGTAGATCTGGTCTGGGAGCCGTACTGGACACCGGAACGGATGGACCCGCGCGTTCGGGCCTTCCTCGGCAACTGAGCGGTGCGACGTCAGCCGGCCGTGGGCCGGCCACCCTCGCAGCCACCCATTGCACGACGCGCCGCATCGGAGACTTTCGCGCGGGTGTTGCGCAGCCTCGTAAATGATGCAGCCGGAGCGCGCGGCGCGTAGCTCCGGTTGGTGAGAAAGACCACGAACAGATCCTGCTCTCGATCGAGCCACACTTCAGTACCGGTCCAGCCGGTGTGACCAAACGTGGATTCGGTGGCACACCGTCCGAACACCGACGGCGACCCGTCGTCGCGCGGTTCTGGCGTATCCCACCCCAGCGCGCGCGCGCCGCTTTCGGGGGTTCGCTCGAAAAAGCTGATCAGCGTCGACGCGTTGACCCAGGGCGCCGAGAGGGCGGTCACGCGCAGCCACGACTGCGCGAAACGCGCGATGTCCATGCCGGTCGAGAAAATTCCGGCGTGACCGGCGACGCCATCAAGTCGGCGTGCGTTTTCGTCGTTCACTACACCCGCCACACTGCGGCCACGAACTCGCGACGTCGGTGCGGCCCGCAGCTGGTCGGCCGCGGCGAGGCGGTAGGTTGTCGCGTGCATTCCAAGGGGAGCAAACACCGCGGTGCGGGCAAAGGTGTCGAGTGATTGACCGCTGATGCGTTCGACCACGAGACCGGCGAGCATCGCATTGAGGTCGCTGTAGATCGGTCGTGCACCCACGGCCCGCGTGAGCGGGATCGACAGCAGTCGCGCCACGGCGGAATCGCTCGTCGGGCTGCGGTAGAGCGGGGCATACGCCGGGAGCCCACTGGTGTGGTTGAGCAGCATCCGAACGGTCACATGATCCTTGCCGACGCCAACGAATTCGGGGAGATACTGGGGCACGGGCGCGTCGAGATCGAGGCGCTGGTCGCCAACCAGCACGGCCATGGCGCTCGCCGTGCCCACGATCTTGCTGAGCGACGCGAGATCCCAGAGCGTGGTGCCTGGATCTGGTGTCCGAGACGTGCGGCTCCAGGTGAACCGGCCGTAGCCCTTGGCGTAGAGAATGGTGTCGGCACGCCCGATCACCACGACCGCACCGGGGTACGTGCCACGCGAGATTCCCTCGCGCACGGCGGCATCGACAGCACCGAACCGATGCTGCGCCGACACTCGAGTGGAGCCGCACGTTACGAGCAGGGCGACGATGGCGCAGCGACGACGTGTCAGTGTCATGGCTAGCTATGACGAGCGAAGGTGCCGCAAGGTGTCACGGCAGGCGCAGTGAGCCGTGCGGCACAGCATACAACAGGAGGAGTGTGGCCTGATCGCGTCGCGATGGTGACGACTGCGGTGACGACGGGAACATCGCATCGCCTTCGCGCGACGAATGCGGCAATCCGAGTGCATGGCCGACTTCGTGGAGCGCGACCCGACGGCGTCCCCACGACGGCATCACGACGGTGTCGCGTCCCTGACGCAGCGCGAGCGTGATCGTGGCGCCCTGGATGCGCCCATCGGGGCTCCAGGTGAGCTGGGTGATGCCGGTCTGAGAGCTGTCGAGGAAGCGGACCCATTGCACCTTGATGTCGGCGACGCTCGAATCACGGATCTCGCGCAACAGGATATTGGCCTCGTTGCTGTCCCAGCCACGCAGCGCCGTACGGACGTCGTCGATCGCCGTCGGGTCCCACCCCGCCACCGCGGTATCGGCGAAGAATCCGACGGTGAATATCCGATCGGGTCGGTCGGGCCAGCGCACCAGCGTCGAGTCCGTCGCCGCCAGCAATGAATCGAGGTACACCCGGCTGCCCTCGCGCTCGAGCCGGCGACGGATCGCGAGGCGGGCCTGCATCTCGATCGACGGCGCGCCCGCCGGGGGTGCGGTGGCGCCCGGGAGGATCTCGATCCCGGCGCGACGGCGCGGCTCGTCGGCATTGGGGTCTACGATACTCGCGACCGTCCGCTCCGAGATAATGGAGGAGGCGCGTGTACGGGTGGCCACATCGATTGCGATGAGTCCGCCAACCACGAGGAGGAGCAAGTAGAGCAGACGCTGGATCATCAGGGGAATATCGGCAGGTCGGCGGCGCCTGGGGAGGGGAGTGGCGATGATCGATGATCGATCAGGTTTTCGCGTCGATCCCTCAGGTGCGACACATGTGTCGCACCCATCAGGTTTTCGCCTCCATCCAGTTGTCTCCGATTCCTACGCCGACCACCAGCGGCACCTTCAGCGTCGCCGCACCCTCCATGTGCTCGCGCACCAGCGCCGCCGTGGCGTCGGCTTCATCGGCCGGTGCCTCGACCACCAGCTCGTCGTGCACCTGCAGCAGGAGTCGCGACGCGAGGCCGGCTGCCGGCAGCGCCTTGTGAATCCGGACCATCGCAAGCTTGATCAGGTCGGCCGCCGAACCCTGGAGCGGCGTGTTCTGCGCCGTCCGCTCGCCGAACGCGCGCATGTTGAAGTTGCGGTCATGGATCTCGCCGATATACCGGCGGCGCCCGAAGAGCGTTTCGACATACCCTTGGTCGCGGGCGACCTCGACCATGCGGTCGAGAAACGCACGCACACCAGCGAATCGGGTGAAGTAGTCTGCAATGAACTGCTTCGCCTCGTCCTGCGGGATACCGAGCTTCTTCGAGAGCGCGAAGGGGCCCTGGCCGTAGATGGTGGCGAAGTTGATCGTCTTGGCGCGCGAACGCATGTCAAACGTTACCTCTCCAACCGGCACGCCGAAGATGATCGCCGCGGTTTCGCGGTGGATGTCGCCGCCGCGACGGAACGCCTCGATGAACGCCGGATCCTCCGACAGGTGCGCCATCAGCCGCAACTCGATCTGCGAGTAGTCGGCAATCACGAACTTCCAGCCGCGGCTCGGCACGAAGCCGCGCCGGATCGCTTCGCCTCGCGGCGTGCGCACTGGAATGTTCTGCAGATTGGGGTCGTTCGACGACAGCCGTCCGGTCTGCGCACCGACCTGGTTGAACGACGTGTGGATCCTGCCGGTGGAGCGGTTGACGCGCATCGGCAACACATCCACATACGTGCTCTTGAGCTTCTGCAGTTCGCGATAGCCGAGGATCAGCTTCGGTAATTCATGACCCATGTCGGCCAGCTGGTCGAGTACTTCGGCGTCGGTGCTCGGCCCGGTCTTGGTCTTTTTGAGGACGGGCAGTCCGAGATTCTCGAACAGGATCACCGCAAGTTGCCGGGGAGAGTTGATGTTGAGCGGCTTGTCGCCAGCCACACGCTGGATCTCCTGCTCCAGCACCTGCAGGTCATGGGTCAGCTCCCGGTCAAGTTGCACGAAGTGGGCCGGGTCGATCGCGATACCGGTCCACTCCATATCCACCAGCACCGGAATAAGCGGCATCTCAAGCGTCTCGAGCAGTGGCAAGAGCGCGTTGCGCTCGAGTTCCGGTGCGAAGTGCTCACGCAGGCCGAGCACGGTGGCGCTGTCAGCGCCGCAGTAGGCCGCCGCCTTGTCCACCGGGACTTCGGCGAACGGGATCTGATTCTTGCCCCGGCCGGCGAGATCGGTGTACAGCGTCATCGAGCGACCGAGGAACTCGATCGACAGCGCGTCGATGCCGTGCGAGCGCCGCGACGGATCGAGCACGAACGACGCCAGCATCGAGTCGTACGCCAGGCCGGCGACCTCGACGCCCGCGCGCCGGAGCACCTGCACGTCGTACTTCAGGTTGTGCCCCGCCTTGGGCACCGACGAATCTTCGAGCAGCGC
>JANMSC010000168.1:0-1746 GCA_031388885.1 Gemmatimonadales bacterium
AAACCGACGCTGCCGGCGGGCAGGTCCATCATCTCGCCGGTCGTGAGGCTGATGCCGGCATCAAACAGGCGCGAGGCATTGAAATCGCGCTGATAATGGGTGGCAAAGGCGACCGGGGCGTTGTTGGTGGCGATCGGGTTCCGGAAATAGCCGAACGGGTTGTAGGGCACGGTGGTGCCGATGTAACTCGGGCTGGCCGGATTGAAGATCGGATCGGCTGCGTTCAGCGAGCGCAGCAGGCGCGTGGTGGCGATCAACCGGTTGTTGGCGTTGTTCTCGATCTGGCTGTAGCGCGCCTTGGCATCGACCGTGTATTTGTCCGCGACATTCTCGAAGCGGATACCGCCGGTGGCGGCAAAGGCGACGTTGTGGTTTTGGTAGATGCGGTTGCCGAACTCGGCGAGGCGGATGCGCGAGCTGCCCGAGATATCCTGGTTGAAGGGATTGAACGGGTTGAACGCGCCCGCGGCGGCCGTGCGCCCGGTGCCGGCGGCGATTTCCGCCGGGGTCAGGATCGGGCTGGCCGTGCGCGCCGGAATGACGATGGTGGTCGCACCGGGCGTGGCGAAATTGCCCGTGGCATAGGGCGCCAGCTCGTCATACTGGGTGACGTCCTGATAGAAGGCGTCGCCGTAGAACTGGGCGTTCTTGCCGTAGAGGTCGCGCTCCCAGGCGGCGAACAGGCCCCGGCGGTTGACCTGCGGATACGAGCCGGAGAATTCGTTGAAGTTGAACGTCGAGGAGCGTCCGGTGGAATAGGTGTATTGGCTGGCCGGGACGCTGCCGTTGTTGGTGTTCCTCACCGCAAAGGAGCTGCCGAAGAACAGATTGTTACCCGCGGCGATGCCGGGAATGGTGCCGCCCGGGGGCAGCCCGAGGGCCAGTTCGACCGCCGCCCGGGTCAGCTGAAAATTCGGCGGCGAGGAGTTCGAGCTCAGGAACGGGGGGACGGCCGAGTAGGCGCGGTCGCGATTGAAGATCGCCTGGCGCTGCTGGTAGTTCGCGCCGATGGTGAGACTGCCCGTGTCGGACTTGACGCCGTAGATGAGATTGGCGCTGAAGTCGGAGGAGTCGCGGTTGGTAGTGTTGCCGTAGTTCACGGTCGCCACCGCGCCGTCGAAATTGCGACGGAGGATGATGTTGACCACACCGGCGACGGCATCCGCGCCGTAGGTGGCGGAGGCGCCGTCCTTCAGCACCTCGATGCGCTCGATGGCGGCGAGCGGGATGGTGTTGAGATCCACGAAGGCCGTGGTGCCGCCCGTGCCGACCGGGTAGGGGGCCACGCGACGACCGTTGATCAGGATGAGGGTCGTGTCGGGCCCGAGGCCGCGCAGGGAGGTCGAGGTGCCGCCCGGGGTGAAGCCGGTGGCGTTGTTCGACAGCGGCACGCTGCCGCCGTTGGACAGCGTCATCTTTTGCAACAGTTCGGTGGTGTTGAAGACGCCACTCGCCTCAATGGCGCGGCGGTCGATGGTCTGCACGGGGAAGGTGCGGGCCTCACCGGCGACTTCCGTGGTCGGGATGTTGGATCCGGTGACCACGAATTTTTCCAGTTTGACGGGGACTTCGTTCGTGGCGGCTGACTGGCGTAGGCCGCAGTCGCCGCAAGGGAGATGCACGCAATAAATGCCTGCAACCCCCGCAATCCGTTGGGAGAGCGCTTGCTCATAGCATGGATGGGTTAGGTGTTTGCTTGCCTCACCAGCGGTCTTGCCGGTGAAGCCAATCGGTTCGTCCGCAGGT
>JANMSC010000189.1:0-5271 GCA_031388885.1 Gemmatimonadales bacterium
GTGACGCGAGTAGATGTAGTGTAGCGTTTCCTTTTTCGGGAAGCGCTTTTTGGTATCACCCAATCCCAGTTGCGCGCGGGAGAGTTGCATGAGGTCTTCGGCGTCGCCCTGGTCCATGATCGTGAAGTCGGACGGGACGCCGGCAGCCGTGCCGAATTTCCGAAGGAGACGATGCCCCGTGCCGTGAAAGGTGCCCCCGGCCACATTGCGGCTGGCGCTCCCCACCAGGCGCTCGGCGCGCGAGAGCATCTCCTGGGCGGCGCGACGCGTGAAGGTGAGCAGGAGAATGCGTTCGGGGGGTACCCCGGCATCTATAAGGTGCGCGACTCGATAGACCAGGGTGCGCGTTTTCCCCGTTCCCGCCCCCGCGATAATGAGCAGGGGTCCCTCGCCGAAGGTGGCGGCCGCCGCCTGTTCGGGATTCAGCTCCAGCGCGAGGTTGCGGGCCGGGGCTGGGACATTCGACGATCGGGAATAGATGCGCGGGTCGGACATGCCCCAAAGATGTGGCCGAGCGGTGAGGAGCGGGGAGGTGAATTGCGCACGGCCGTATCATTTCACTGCGTGGGTCCCCATGGTGGCCGGTGGTGGCATTGACGTGGGGGACTGGTGGAATGGCGCGCAGAGATATTCTTCTGGCGTGAGCTGCCCGGCGATGGTACATTCGTCCCGCATTTTGCTTGGGGAGACCGGTGCCGCAAGATGCGGGGCTCGGTCCATAGGCTGCCTTGACCCTTACTTGTGGCTCGGGTAGTTTGTCTGGCTGCGGCCGGAGGGAAAAATCCGTCCGTTTTCCATGTCCGGCAGAAGAAAGTGACCGCCCGAAACCACGCGGGGTCTCCGTCATTGAGTCGGAGGCTGCCTCGCGCCTTCGGTCGGCGCATGTGCGTCGTAAGGCGGTCCCGCCAGACGAGAGCAAGGTTCACGCAGGTCGCAGTCGCAGGATCAGTCCAACCAGGACACAATTCACTCCGCTAGAAGGGGGACAAGGAATGCAGAAATTCACTCGGTCGTTGTTTGCAGTCGGCGCGGTTCTCGGACTCGCTGCTTGCGGTGACGACATATCAGTCACCCCGCCCACGCCAGCGCCAGCCTCGACGGTCGCGAGCGTGACGGTGGTCCCAGCATCGATCACTATCGCCACGGGCGAGAGGGTCATCCTGACGGCCTCGGTGACCACCACGCAGGGCACAGGTTCGCCGGCGACGACCGTAACCTGGACGTCGGCCAATGCGGCCATCGCGTCGGTGTCCGCGTCCGGCGAAGTCACCGGAGTCACAGTTGGAACGACGACGATCCGCGCGACCTCCACGGCTGATGCCGGCAAGGTTGGCGCCGCCGCCGTTACGGTTCGTTCTCCTGCGGTTCGTGGCGTGACGGTCACTCCGTCCGCGCTGGCACTGCAGATTGGTCAGTCGGCCACCGCTGTCGCGACTGTAGACCGCGATGTCGGCGCGATTGCTGGTGTCACCTGGACGACGAACGCTCCCCTCGTCGCCACGGTTGACTCGACCGGCAAGATCACCGCCGTGTCGGCTGGTACTGCGGTCATCACCGCCACCTCACGGGCCGATGTCACCAAGGCCGCCGCGCTCGCCGTTACGGTCACTGCGGTTCCGAACAACCTGACCGCACTCACCGTCGCTCCGACCAGCGCCGGACTTGGCGTCGGTGGCACGGTCCAGCTTGTTGCGAACGCGACGACTATTGGATCGCCCACGGTCACCTACACCTACGCGAGCAGCAACACGGCCGTCGCGACCGTGAGCTCGACGGGCCTCGTCACCGCAGTTGGCAATGGCACGGCGATCATCACCACGACCGCCACGACCAACACCAACTCCTTGTCGGCGTCCACGACTATCGGCGTTGCCTCGGCCTCGGTCTCGATTTCGTCCATCACGCAGAACAATCTGCCGGTGACGCTTTCGTCCGTCGCGGGCCAGTTCGAAGTCACCATGAACATCGCGGCCGGCAATCAGAGGCTTGACTCGGTTCGCGTCACGCTCGGCGGCAAGCCTGCTGCCACGCAGACCTTCACGGTCAACGGCGCCCCCAACGCGCCGGTAACGCTGTCGATCAACTCGGCGGCGTACACGATCAACGCTGACTCGTCCTCGACCGTTTCCTTCCTTAACGGCGCTACGGGCGTACAGGCTCAGCTGTTCACGCAGGGTGCCGCAGGGCCGACGGCGTCGAACACCATCACGATCACGCTTACCAACACCGACACGTTCCACGCTCGCTGGACGCTGCCGACCCTCCCCAAGACGTCGGCGGCCGGCTTCCTCTGGTACGGCGGACCGAACACCTCGACCTTTGTCAATGTGGTCCCGGTGATGTACTCGGGGAACACGATCACGCAGGCGACGATCTTCCTCGATGACGCCAGCCTTGATGGCTTCACCGCGATCGCGGGCACGACTGCGCAGACCGATGCGTCTTCGCCGTTCACGGCGTTGTTCTTGAGCACCGGTATTACCCCGAACGTCAACGTTCAGCCGGGCGTTTCCGCCTCGTTGCGCCTTGATGGAAACGCCGGTCCGTCCGGCGTACTTGCGATTGATCCGGCTGGTGGCGTCGTTACGACGCCCTTCGCCAATGCGGCGGCCATCACGACGATTCGCCTCGACGGTGTCGGCCCCAGCGGTTCGTTCGACCTCACCGGCGTGGCTCCGAACAACTGGATCGGCGGACCGACGGTCGCGTCCAGCAACTGGTACCAGTACGTGATCGGCTTAAACGATGGCGCCGGCGTTGGTGCATCTGACTCGACCAACTACGTCTTCGAATACGAAGATCGTGCAGTCACTGGCGCGGTCTGGGTAGTTAACGCGGCCAATCCGAGCAACGTCCCGGAAAACGCGGTTGACTTCACCAACAGTGCGTACAACGAGCGCGTGACTCTCAAGGACAGGCTCGGAAACGCCACGATCGTCTACCTCGGCGGTGGTGTAGCGCCTGGCGTCCGGAACTACGGCGTCGACGTGACGGCTCCGACGATTGACTACCTGACTGTGACGCAGCAGCCACGGGTGGTACTCCCGGCCACGGATACGACCGGCCTGACCAGGATCCTGCACAACGTGGTCACTGTCACAGCGCCGGTCGCCCTCAACTCGACCAACGCGCTCTTCGGCGTCCGCATACGTGACACGCGTTCGGGCTTCGATACGTCGTCGACGGGGACGCTGTCGGGTCTCTTCAAGCAGATTGTGCGCTTCGCTCCGCCGGGGCCTGGCACGACGACCTGCGCCTTCGGTGGCACGGCTTGCGCCTTCGTTCGTGATACCGCCACCGTAGACGTCACCGATCCGACATTCCGTCGCGATACGATTGCCGTCTATGGCTCGCTGACGGCGAGCACGCCTGGCTACTACACGTACCGTGCGTACGCTGTGGATCGCGCGCTCAACACTTCGGCAATCACGATCCGCAAGCAGATCGCGATCGACGTGGCCGCGCCGATCATCACCGGTCTCCCGGTTCCGGCCTCCTTGGTGGGCGCTCAGCCGCTCAGCATCATTCCGACGGGACTCGATGACCTCGAGGTCTGGAAGGCTGCTGGGTATCTGAATTACCCGAACATGGGCGGTCAGCTGCACTTCCCATTCTCGTTCCTTCCCGTGTATGGCGCGCCGTTCGACAGCGTGCTGGCCACGCCGGTCGGGTTCCTGGGTGTGATCGGTGCCGCTGGCGTTACGCTCCCGATCAACTTCCTACGCGGTGTCGACATCGTGCAGGGTGCTGACTCGGCGCCGCCGGTTGCCGTTTCTGCGACCTATGCCCCCAACTCGATGGGTGCGCAGTTCTACGACATCAAGCGGTCACCGCCAATCGGCTTCACGGCCCCAACGCCTGACTCGTCCGGCATCATCAACTCCATCATCCCGGCTGGCCTCGTCGCTCCTGGCGTGCCCTTCTCGGCAGTGGGTGTGGGCAAGTGGTACGTCTTCGGTGCAGGCACCACGGGCAGCACCATTCAGGCCCGCGCGCTTACGCAGACTGTTATCACCAACGCTCCGTTCCCGCAGGTCGCGTTCTTCCGACTCAGTGGTAGCACTTGGACGTACCTTGGCCAGGTCACCTCGGTCCCGGGAACCAACCCGACCAGCTTCGACAGCGGCACGAACCGCTTCTGGACGTACACCCTCACCGGTGTGTCCCCGGCGCTCGCCACTGGAAACGTGATTCGCGCAATTGGTATGAGCGTGGCTGGCGACGGTCTCTCCACGCTGGATCACGTCCAGTAGGGAAAGGCTCAAGCAGCTAGCAGTTGAACGAAACAACGGGCTCCACCTTCGGGTGGGGCCCGTTGTCTTTTCAGGAAGGCCCACGCGCGAACTACGCGAGTGCGGGTGGGCGGAACGGCGAAGGGCCGAGTGTCCCGGTTTGGGAGACTCGGCCCTCTTGTTATTGTCAAAAACGGCAAACGAAGTGGCTGGCAACTGACGCGTTAAACGCCGCCGGGTTCGACCTCCGAAATCGGCCGCGCTCAGGCGCGGGAAGGCGACTACTACTTCGGCGCGCGACGCGCCTCAATGCGATACTGGTCGGTGACGCCGTCCATATGGTTCCATCCCGTCCCCGCAAGCTTTCCGTCAACGACGACGAGCGGCGTCAGCTCTTCATCCGTCACAAGAGGGTCCAGCCACGCTTTGCGATTCTTCGCATCGTACATGTAGATATCGAACGTTTTGCCGTCGACGAAATACTGCTCGTGCTTGTACAGGTTGGGCAGCGAGTCGCCTGCGGGTGCGCCTTCGCTAAGGAGCTTGATGAGCGAGTCCTTCTCGATTCCCACTTCGAGATTCCGCAGTCGGCTATCGCCGCACGCTGCAAGGAGCATGAGCCCCGCAACGGCTAGAGGGAGCGACGCGAGATGCGCCCGCGATTCACGCGGCAGATCGGTTGTCCTCGGAAGCATTTGATGGGTTGTATAAGGGTACGCGAGCTCCGTGACTCTCAGGCTCGCCACGAGGAGAAGTCTAAGGGGTCCGGCTCTCGTACCCTAGTGATCGCACGAGGTTACGTCCCCAGCTGCGAAAAATGGGAGAATGCGCTCTCCTAGCCAGTACAGCGAAGCGGGACGCCGTGTCCACCCAATCCCGTGCACGCAAGCCGATGCTGGCCACATCGACCCAGACCCCGGTGAAGCCCGAATTCCTCTCGGCGACCACTCCGTACGAACGAAGCGAGACCATGATCGCATCCTCAACGCTTCGCAGATACCAGTGCAGGTCCTGCCTGTGCCGCTTGAGATCGATGATG
>JANMSC010000237.1:0-32546 GCA_031388885.1 Gemmatimonadales bacterium
GATGGGTGGTATCTGCTCGGCGAGTCTCAGTTTCACTCCCGTCACATAATGCCCCGTTCACGCACCGAACTCACCGCGCCGTTCGACCGGGTGATCTCGATCGACTCTTCGCTCACGCCCGCAGTCATCCACCCGGTCGAGATGGCGATCGCCGCTGCCGATACGACGGCGGTGCGACGGTACATGGGGGTGCTCCAGCGGGCTGACGCTGCAGAGGAAATCCGGCGCGCCAGTGCCGCATTGCGTGTGATCCAGGGAAACGACAGCGCCGCACGCGCGATGGTAGCGAATTACGGACAGTCGGGAATCGTCATGGCAGCCCTCGGCGGTCGCATCCTGTCGCCCACGGCGAATGGCGAGAATATCAACGCGCTATTCGACTCGGTATACCTGGGACTTCCACCCGCCGCGCGTGTTCCCTTTGCCCACGCAACGTACGGCGCGATTCTCGGCGGGCTCGGACGACAGTCCGACGCACGCGCGATCGCCGATTCGTTGCGCCCGATCAGGCCAGACCTCGCGAACTCCGCGACGACGACCGCGGTGTACGCCGGGTTCGCCAGCCCGGATCAGCTGGCCGAGTTCGGGCGCTGGCTCACCAACGCCCCGGCCAACAATCCCTTTGTCGAGTTCTTCCGCGCGCTCCACGCGATCGATTCGGGTCAGCCGCAGGACGCCGGGACCCACATCGCCCGCGCACTGGCGCTGCCGGATTCAACTCGGCCGAGTTTCCTTAACGGGCCGCTCAAGGTGCTCGATGGGATTCGGTTGGTCGCCCTCGGCGACACGGTTGGTGGGCTGGCCCGCGCAGATTCTGGGCTGCGCACACCGAGCGGGCTGGCTTCTACTCCGTTCGCGTCGGCGGTCACCCTGCGAGTTGCTCTCGTGCTTGCCTCACGCCCGCAAACGCGTGACGAGGGGATTCGCCGACTGCGGTACGGTTTCGCCGACAAGCTCGAGTTCCTCCCGATCGTCCAGTACTACCTCGGACGGGCATACGAGGCATCCGGTCAGCGGAGCGAGGCCGCCGCAGCATACGGACAGTTCGTGCGGCTCTGGAGTCGCGCCGACACGATCTATGCGCCGCGAGTCGCCGAGGCGACCGACGCACTGCAACGGCTCACCGCAGAGGGTGCGCGCTAGATGCTCGCCCTGGGGCGCCAACTTGCCGACACGCTGGCGCAGGGCTGGAGCCGCGGGAAGGTCGATGTGTTCATGTCGGTGTTTGCCGACGAAGCAATCTTCATCGAGACGCCGTTCGCCGCGCCCATCACCGGCCTCGCCGACATTCGCCGCTGGGCGGGCGACATTCCCTACCGACAGTCAGAAGCAACGTTCACCGTCGGCGAGATCTTTGCCGCGGGACCGTGGTTCTCAGCCGAGTTCAAGCTCACGTTCCGCCGCCGCCGCACCGGCGACTGGGTCGAAGCGCGAGGAGCGATGTTCGCCGAGACCAACGATGGCCGGATCACGGAACTGCGGATGTACTGGCACCGTTGGATCAACGGTCGGGAGGCATGAATGATGACAGCTGTCTTCCGCGACGCCGAAGGTGTCCATCTGGTCGGACACCAGCCCCGTCCCCAAACTCGTAAGTGATTGCAGAATAACAACTTGATGGTGGCACGAAACTCGATGTGTTTCTCGTGTCCAGTGTGCCCCATGTCTGTCCGGAGGATCCGATGCTGACCCATCTTGTCGTCGCGCTCGTGGCCCCGTTCGTCGCTATTCCCGTTGGCTCGGCAACGAGCGTGATCCGGACCTCGGCTCCCGTCTCGCAGGCGTCGGTCCGGATCACGCTCAACGGTGGCGACTACAACGCTGGCGACGAGGTGAGGGTTCAGGTGGAGCCGGGTGACGACGGCTACCTCATTGTGCTCCGAGTTGATGGCGACGGCCGCGTGCGCGTCCTCTTCCCGCTGGATCCTGATCTCGATTCCTACGTGCGCGGTGGTCGGCGATATGAACTGCGCGGCCGCGGCGAGCGAACCACGTTCCTGGCGGATGATCGCGGTGGCAACGGAATGATCTACGCCGCGCTCGCGCGGCAGCCCTTCGTGTTCAGCGACTACGCCATCGATCAGCAGTGGGATTACGAAATGCTTCGGCTCCGGAATGCCGACGACGATCCCGAAGCCGACCTGAATGCGATGGTCCGCCGCATGGCCGTCAACGGTCGCTTCGACTATGACGTGGTCGGCTATCGGGTGTATGAGCAGACGTACGCGTCGTCGGGCGGTGCCTATGGTGCAGGTGGAGCATACGACCCGTACTACGACCCCTACTGGAACTGTCTGGCATGCGGCTACCGCACAGGTCTCACCGTGAACATCGGCAGTCGCTACGGGTCTCGCTACGGGTCTCGCGGCTGGTACGACCCATGGGATCCCTGGTACTACGGCGACGCTGGCTACGGGTATGGCTATGGCTACGGTAACCGTGGCGGTTGGGGCAACGGATGGGGCGGTTGGTACGATCCTTATCGGCCGATCGTCGTGTACCCAACGCGTCCGCGACCGGTCGTGCCGAGCACACCGTATGGCTTTCGTTCGCGACCACGTCAGTTCCCTGACGCATCACCGGGTTCGTTCGCCCCTGATCTCGGCGGCAACATTGGGCCAGTCTCGCGCCCAGTGAGCAACCCCGGCGGGGGGTCCATGTATGATGGCCGCAGTCGGGTCCGCAACACCGACACAAGGCCAGCGCGGGCGACACCCGAGCGTCGAACCGAACGTGCACCGACTCAGCGTGAGTCGCCGCCGCAGCGTGCTGAGCCACAGCGCGAAACTCGTCCGGCGGAACGGCCATCATCGTCGCCGAGCAGTGGCGGATACGAGGGCAGGTCGCGGCGTCCGTCGAATGACCTGAGTGACGATCGTCCAGCATCGATGCCCACTGTCGATCGTCAGTCCACGACGGTGCGGCGGCTGGTGCCTGAGGGCGAACGGCCGGTGTTCCGCGAACCGACGCGGGTCGAGCGCCCGCGTGAGGCGGAGCCAACTCGGGCTCGCGAGCCGCGTCCGGAAGCGAGGCCGGTGTACCGCGAGCCGCCACGCGCCGAACGCCCGGCGCCGCGAGAGACTCAGCGTGAAGCCCCGCCGAGCCGTGCAGAACGGCCAGCTACCCGGGAAGCACCGCCGAGCCGGGTAGAACGGCCGGCGCCGTCGAAGTCGTCTGGATCGCATTCGTCTGATGGCGGAAGGTCGAGGCGGAGTAACTGATTGGGGCATGAGGCACGCGGCGTACGTCACGCCCCATGCCGCCTCGCATACTCCAACCCCCACTCCATCAATTCCGCATTTCGCAGTCCGACGCGTGTCGCTGCGTCGATCGCGTCCTGCTCGTCCATCCCCTGATCGATCATGAAGAACGGGATCAGCGCGCCGCCAACCCGATTGGCGCTGGCGCAATGGAGTAGCGCCGGCTTGCCGGCATGTTCCCTGACAGCGGCAAGCACTCGTTCCATCACGTCATCGGACAGGGCGCCAAGATTTACCGGCACGTTGATGTACTCCATCCCGAGGGCACGCACTGCGGCAGGTTCATCAAAGGGTCTCGGCTCCATCGGGTCGCGCAGGTCGATGACGACCTCGGCACCGGCAGCCTTCGCGGCAGCCAGTTGCTCGGCCGATGGCTGGCCAGCGGTGGCGAGCCAGGGAAGGGGCTGCGCGGCATTGGGTGCGCCGTTGATGGCGTCGAACATGGACATGCGTTCCTCCGGATAGGCGTCGCGAACAATATAGGGGTGGGGTTTGGTAGATTGTCTCCCATGTCCGCGATCACCGTGGCACTCTGCCAGTTCCGGCCAACGAAGGGAAACGCGATCGCCAACCTCGATCGCGTGGAGCAAGTGCTCCGATCGATTGCCACGGCGCCGCAGGCACCTGACATCCTGATCTTCCCGGAGGCGATCCTCACCGGCTACTTCCTCGAGGGTGGCGTACGAGAGCATGCGGTTGCCTCCGAGTGGCTCTTCGAGCAGCTCGCCGAACGACACGCCCGATCGGGTGCACCCCCCGTCGAGGTCTGTCTCGGGTTCTACGAACTGTGGCGTGATCACCTCCACAACTCTGCGATGTGGGCTGCGCTCGGCGGCGCCGACGCCAGCGTGAGGCACGTACACCGCAAAGTCTTCCTCCCGACGTATGGCGTATTCGACGAGGAACGTTTCGTCGAAGCGGGTCGCGATGTACGGGCGTTCGACACGCGCTTCGGGCGCGCGGCGGTGCTGGTCTGCGAAGACGCGTGGCATTCGATCACCCCGACGATCGCGGCGCTCGATGGCGCTCAATTCATTGCGGTCGTCGCGGCGAGCCCGGCGCGCGGCGTCGAACCCGATCCCCTGCATCCGGGTCAACCGCAATCCCTGGCGCGCTGGGAGCGGTTGATGCGCGACATCGCCGGTGAGCATGGCGTGTTCGTGGCGATCTCGCAGCTCGTCGGGTTCGAGGGCGGCAAGGCGTTTCCGGGCGGTTCACTGCTCGCCGGTCCGGATGGCAACGTCATCGCCCGGGCACCGCTGTTCGACGACGCTGTGGTGCAGCAGACGATCGACCTTGCCGAGATCGCGAGGGTGCGTGCCGGATCACCGCTGCTGGCCGATCTGCAACAGCGGCTGCCGCACCTGGTCGATCAGTTGCGAGTTGGTCGGCGTGACGACCGTGTTGCCGATAATCGTGACGACTCGCCTCCGGACGTGTCGGCAGGCTCGAGTGCTCGGCGCCCCGCTGCACCGGCGCCAAACGTCGCTCTGGAAATCGATCCCGGCCTGACCCGACGTTGGCTGGTGAACTTCCTGCAGGATGAGCTGCAACGCCGGCGTGGTTTCGGCAAGGCAATCGTGGGGCTATCTGGTGGGGTAGACAGTGCCGTCGTTGCGTTCCTCGCGGCCGAGGCGCTCGGCCCTGAGAACGTGATTGCCGTGCGAATGCCGTATCGCGCGTCACACCCCGACTCGCTGGCGCACGCACAGCTTGTCGTCGACGCGCTGCATCTCGAGCCGCGCACCGTGGATATCTCGGCGGCGGTCGATGGGTACGCCGCGGCCTGTGGTGTCGCAGTAACGCCGAGCCGCCTGGGCAACGTGATGGCACGGATCCGCATGGTGACGCTGTTCGACCTCGGCGCGGCGCTCGGTGCGTTGCCGGTGGGCACCGGCAACAAGAGCGAGCGCTTGCTTGGCTACTTCACGTGGCACGCCGACGAAGCGCCGCCAGTGAATCCGCTCGGTGACCTGTTCAAGACGCAGGTCTGGCAGCTCGCTCGGTATCTGGGGGTTCCGCGGGAGATCGTGGACAAGCCCGCGAGTGCCGATCTCGTCGCTGGTCAAACCGATGAGCACGATTTCGGCATCACCTACGATCGCGCCGACGCGATTCTCGAGCTGCTGCTGCACGGGCATCCCGACAACACAATCGTTGCGGCCGGATATAGCGCCACGGAGCTGCAACTGGTACGCACGCGCCTCGACGCGACGCACTGGAAACGGAGCTTGCCAAGCGTGGCGATGGTGAGCCAGACGGCGATCGGGGAGTACTATCTGCGGCCGGTGGACTACTGATGCCGATCCCCGCCTCCCGCCCCATGTCCTACTCGCGTGGCGAGATCTCGACGCTCGTCATGCCGCACATGTCCAACCTCCTCGGCGACCTGTTCGGTGGGAACCTGATGGCGCTGGTGGATCAGGCTGCTGCGATCGCTGCCATCCGGCACTCAGGTGGTCGCGCGGTGACGGCATCGATCCACACAGTGGACTTCCGCGAGCGCATCCCGGTGGGGTCGCTCGTCACCTGCCTGGCTACGGTGGACTTCGTTGGCAACTCATCAATGGATATCACCGTGGAGGTGTTCTCGGAGCAACCGAGTACCGGCGAGAAACGCAACACGCACACCGCTCACGTGGTGTTCGTGGCGATCGACGCCGACGGCCGCCCGACGCGTGTTCCTCGGTTAGTGCCTGAAACCGATGAGGAGCGCGCGAGGTACGACGCGGCTGATCAGTACCGGCGCGAGCACCGGTCGAAATGATCGGTGAGCGGGTGGTGGTTGTCCTCGGTGGCGGCGGTGCCAAGGGCGCAGCCCACCTCGGTGCCGCACGAGCGCTGGCCGAGGCGGGTGTCGTGCCGGTGCGATGGATCGGCACTTCGCTCGGATCGGTGCTCGCGGCGGCACTGGCCGCTGGTGAGGCGCCGGATGACATTCTCGCCCGTCTGCTGTCGGTGCGCCGCTCCGACGTCCTGGTGCCGGCGCGGTTCGCTGCGGTGCGCGGCATCTGGAATCGCGCGCTGCTACAGCCTGAAGCGTTGCACCGAACCGTCGAGCGCTTGCTCAGCGCGCGTCGATTTGCCGACCTGACGGTGCCCTGCACCATCACCGCCGTGGATATCGCGAATGGCAGTGAGGTACTCTTCGGGGCCGATGGTGTTGACGTGCCGATACTCGATGCCGTCGCGGCATCGTGCGCGCTACCGCCCTATTTTCCACCGTACACGATCGATGGCCGGCAGTACTACGACGGTGGGTTGCGAGCAGTGGTACCCCTGACTGTGGCTGCGCGGGTGGCATGCGATCGGGTGATCGCAATCGATGTCGGGCCGGGGTTTGACGAGACCGGACCCGCCGTTCAGGTGCCGCCTCCGCTGGTGCAATCGGCGGATACCGCACAGGGGTGGCTGATGGCTGGGACAACTCAGTTGCTTCGGGAGCAATGGGCGCTCCGGCCCGAACTTCCGCCGCTGACGTGGCTCCGACCGGTGCGTGATCGCGGCGCGACGTTCGCGATGGAACGCGCGAGTACCTATGCTGAGGCAGGATACACGGCGATGCGCGCCGCGCTCGCCGGGTTGTAGTTGGGCGACGGGTCATCGCGTCAAGCTGGTCGCACTGTCGTTGCACGACACCAGGAGAATGACGTGACCGAGAAGCCACAGCGCATCTTCACGCTCGAGCAGGCCAACGCGACACTGCCACTCGTTCGGCGAATCACGGACGACCTGGTGACGCTGCATCCACGTTGGCGTGATGCCGTGACGGCGTACGAACTCGCCCAGGATGGGGCGCAGGTCGGTGTCGAGTCCGATCACGCACGCGATGCCCGGGTCACCGCTGGACGCCTCGCCGGCGAAATCGAATCGTGCCTCGACGAACTCGGCCAGATTGGCTGCATCTTCAAGGGATTCGAGAGCGGATTAGTGGACTTCGCCGCCAACTATGAGGGCCGTGTGGTCCACCTCTGCTGGCGACAAGGCGAAGAAGTGATCTCCTACTGGCACGAAGTGGTCGATGGCTTCGACGGTCGTCAACCGCTCGATGAATCGTTTGCCTCGGCCGCGGCGTCGTGAGCACTGCATGGCGCGTGTTGCACTTCATCGCGTTCATCGCCTGGCTCGGCGGTGGCCTCGCCGTCATGGTGGCGGGCGTTGCGATGAAGAAGATGGATCGCTCACTTTGGGGCGCGGTGGTCGATGTGCAGGCAGCGCTCTATCGAACGCTGCTCGGTCCCGGCGCCATCATCACCGTGGTGTCGGGCCTCTTCCTCACGTTCGGGATGTACGGCCGACTCTCGGGACAGGTCGGTGCATGGCTCGGGATGATGCAGGGCATGGGACTGTTGGGCGCCCTTGTCACGCTGCTCGGCGCGATGCCTGCGGCGCAACGCCTCACTCGGCTCGAGCCCACAGGGCCAACGGCCGCGGCGTTCGATGCGGGGCGCAAACGCCTTGCGATCACCGGGGCGATTGCGGGCGTGGCCGGGACGATGGCGATGGTGGCGGGGGCGCTGTATCGCGGGTAGGAGAAGGGAGAAGGGAGAAGGGAGAAGGGAGCTGGCCGTGGCACGTGCAGTCGCGGCTTCAGCTGCTTTATCGCCGAGCCGTAACTTCAGCCACGAGCTCGCTTCTCGGTAAGGCATATCCCCGCCACCGGACACTGCTCGCACTTCATGACCCTTGCCGTGCAAACCAGCGCGCCAAGCTCCATCAGGGCCTGATTGGTCACCCACGCATTGCGGCCACGCCGGGGAACGAGGGCTTTCGCGGTGTCATGAAGCGTGCGCTCGGCCGCGACGCCGCGGGGAAGGTCGGGATGGAAGACCCGTCGCAGCACGCGCGAGACGTTCGTGTCAATCGCCGGTTCAGCCAGTTCATAGGCAAAGGACGCGACTGCACCTGCGGTGTAACTTCCGACACCGGGGAGGCCGCGCAGCACGCCGGCATCGGGTGGCAGTTCGCCGCCATGGTACGTCACCACCTCGCGCGCCAGCTGGTGGAGATTGACAGCGCGACGGTAGTACCCGAGTCCGTCCCATGATTCTCGCACCCGATCCGGGTGAGCTCGGGCCAGATGGTGGATGGTTGGGAACGACTCGAGGAAGCGGTGCCAGTATTCTTCGACGCGAGCCACCTGCGTCTGCTGGAGCATCACTTCCGACACCAGCACGCGATACGGATCGCGGGTGCGACGCCACGGCAGATCTCGTCCATGACGGCGGAACCAGGTGAGCAGGCGGCGCTTGAAGCGGGTGCGCTGCTCGCGCGCATCTGAAGGGGACTGGGGCCTCACGGCTCCCAAAGATAGGGGTGGCATGATCGACAGCGTAGAAGTGCGCGGACGATGATCTCGCTGGTCTCCAGGGTACAGCACCAGATCGGGCGGTTCGTCCTCGACGCACTTGCGGCTGTCGGGCGATTCGCGAACCTCCTGGCCGAGTTGGCGCGGGGGCTGGTTGAGGTGCGCACCTGGGTACCGCGAGCGATCGACGAAGCCGCAAACATCGGGCTCGGGTCGCTTCCGATCGTCCTGTTGATCGCGTCATTAGCAGGCGCCGTCACCGCCCTCCAGGCTGGCTACCAGTTCTCCGGCAACATTCCGATCTACGTGGTCGGTTCGCTCGTCACCGAATCGATCGTCCTCGAACTCGGGCCGGTGCTCGTTGGGCTGGTCCTCGCCGGACGCATCGGCGCGCGCTACGCCGCCGAGCTCGGTACGATGCGGGTGACCGAGCAGATCGACGCGCTCGAATCGCTCGGTCGGTCGCCCGCAAGCCACCTGTTGCTGCCGCGGGTCATCGCGTGCCTGGTGATCATCCCGATCCTGGTGATCTTCGCTGACGTGGTCGCTGTGGTGTCAGGATGGTTTGCGGCCAAGCAGGCGCTGCCGATCACCGACCAGGACTTCGCCTATGGTGCGCGGACCTTCTGGCGACCGTTCGACGCATGGTACTCGCTCATCAAGGCGTTCTTCTTCGCCGCCGCCATCGCACTGATTTCGTGCTATTGGGGATTCACCACCCAGCAGGGCGCCGAAGGCGTGGGCAGGTCTACGACCGGGGCGGTCGTGACAAGCTCAGTGGTTATCCTGCTCCTCGATCTCGTCCTCGCCCAACTCCTGTTGAACCATTGATCGAGATCCGCGACGTTGCGAAGCGCTTCGGCGCGCAGGTCGTCCTCGACGGCGTGAGCCTCACCGTCAACGAGGGCGAAACGGTGGCACTCCTCGGGCCATCGGGCACCGGCAAGAGTGTCCTGCTCAAGCACATTATCGGCCTGATCCGTCCCGATCGCGGCGAAGTGATCGTCGATGGTCAGCACGTGGAGGCGCTCAACCGCAAGGAGCTGTCGAAGCTTCGGTCCACGATCGGCTATGTCTTCCAGAACGGTGCCCTTTTCGACTCGATGGACGTGTTCGAGAATATTCGACTTGGGCTGACCGACCCCGACCAGTTCTCCGACAAGTCGTACGTCAAGATGCGCGTGGCCGAGTGTCTTCATGTGGTCAACCTGCCGGTCGACACGGGGACGAAGATGCCGGCAGAACTCTCGGGCGGAATGCGCAAGCGCGTCGGAATTTCCCGCGCGATCGCGGGGAAGCCGAAGTACGTACTGTACGATGAGCCCACGTCGGGCCTCGACCCGGTGAATGCCGACATCATCGACGCGCTGGTGCGTCGCCTGAACAACGACCTGGGTGTGACCGGGATCATGGTGACCCACGACGTGCGCGGCGCCTTTCGCACGGCTGATCGGATCGCCCTGTTGACTGGGGGCAAAGTGATTGCAGTCGGGAAGCCCGACGAGTTCCGTGAATCGACCAATCCAACCGTGCGCGAGTTCCTCGAGCGCGATTTCGAGCTCGAGCCCATATGACAGGAAGCGACTGATGCACTCCTATCACAAGGAAGCCACCGTCGGTGGCTTCGTCATCCTCGGCGTCGCCGCATTCTTCTTCGGATCGATGTGGCTGCGTGGCAAGACCCTCGGCACCCCCGACCAGGTGCTGGTCAGGTTCGCGAATGTTGGCAACCTCAAGGTCGGTGGTCCGGTGCGTGTGTCGGGAGCGGCGATCGGAAAGGTCGAGCAGATTGCTCTGCTGGGAGTCGGCCAGGTCGTGGTGGGCTTCACGTACGACAAGGACCTGGTGACCCCGACCCAGAATGGCAAGGCGGTCATCGTCGGCATCGGCATGCTCGGCGACATGGCGATTGACTTCGAGCCGGGGACCGGTGCGCCGCTCACCGAGGCTGACACGCTGGTCGGGACCATGACGCCGGGGTTCGCCGACATCGGTGCCGACCTGGCGGGCGAGGCGCAGGCGGTGATGCAATCGCTCAACCGGATGCTCGATACCGGTCTCGTCGTGGATCTGCGGCGCACCCTCACGAGCACCGACCGGATGATGACCTACTTCGCCGATCCGCGTCGCGGGCCGACGGCGGAGGTGTCGGCGACGATGCGGTCGCTGCAGGTCGTCAGTGCGCGGCTCGACTCGACCCTCCGCGCGATCGATGCCGCACGACTCTCGTCGCGAGTTGACTCGACCATGCGAGCAGCTGGCGACATGTCGGCTCGCATTGCGGCTACAAGCGCACGCATGGACTCGTTGCTCGCCAAGATCGCGAGGGGTGATGGTACCCTGGGCAAGCTGGCGAACGACGAGGCGCTCTACGACGAGATTCGCAAGACGATGGCTGCGACCGCCGCGTTGATCGACGAGATGAAGAAGGACCCCGGCAAGATCGGCATCACCATAAAGATGTTCTAACCCCGCCGAAGGCGGGGTCTTCCCAACTTGCGACTATCGACGGCGGCAACGCGTGACCGAAATCCAGCGACACGTCCGAGGGCTCATCACCGAGCTCGGCGAAGACCCAGACCGCGAGGGTCTGGCCCGGACACCCGAGCGGGTCGAGAAGGCCATGCGCTTCTTCACCCAGGGCTATGCCCAAAGCGCCGAGGACGTGATCGGAGCGGCGCTGTTCGAGGAAACGCACCACAACATGGTGATGGTGCGCGACATCGAGTTCTACTCGCTGTGCGAGCACCACATGCTGCCGTTCTTCGGGATGGCCCACGTGGCATACATCCCTGATGGGCGTATCGTCGGCTTGTCGAAAATGGCACGGGTCGTGGATGTGTTTGCTCGACGACTCCAGGTGCAGGAACGGATGACCGACCAGATCGCCACTGCGCTCGAGACGGCACTTCGCCCGCGAGGCGTTGGCGTAGTGCTCGAGGCCGCACACTTCTGCATGCAGATGCGTGGCGTCCAGAAGCAGGACTCCAAGACGATCACGTCGGCGTTGCGCGGCGCGTTTCTCGACGACCCGCGCACCCGCGAAGAGTTTCTCCGGCTGGTGCACGGATCGCGATGATCCAGGTCACGCTCCTCGGGACCAGTGCCGCCGTGCCGACGGTCGAGCGTAACGTGTCGGCCCTGATGCTGAACCGCGAAGGAGAGCACTTCCTCTTCGATTGCGGTGAGGGCACGCAGCGGCAGATGATGCGCTATGGTGCGGGCTTCACCGTCGACCATGTTTTCATCACGCACTACCACGCTGACCATACCCTGGGCCTCGCCGGTCTGTTGCGCACACTCGGGTTGCAAGGTCGTACGGCACCGCTCACCCTGTACGGACCGCGTGGCGCATCGAAGCACCTTGGAGCGCTGGTCGAGCTGGGGATGGAACGCCCCAAGTTTCCAGTCGACATCATCGAAGTGACGGCCGGTGATGTACTCAACCGGGGCGAGTATGAGATCGTGGTCGGCGAGGCCGCGCACAAGGGAGAGTGTGTGGCGTACGCGCTGGCTGAACATGACCGACTCGGTCGGTTTGACCCCGAACTCGCCCGCACCCTCGGCGTCCCGGAAGGACCGATGTGGGGACGAATTCACCGCGGCGAACCGGTCACCGTCGCCGACGGTCGAGTGGTCGCACCCGCCGAACTCGTCGGCCCTGCGCGCCCGGGACGGCGAGTGGTGTACAGCGGTGACACCGCGCCGAGCGCGTCGATGCGTACGCTTGCGCTGGGCGCCGACCTGTTGATTCACGAGGCCACGTTCGGTCAGGACGAACGGCAGCGCGCCCGCGAGACCCGCCACAGCACAGCGCTGGACGCGGCGACGCTCGCCCGGGATGCCGGCGTGCGCCGGCTCGTGTTGACTCACATCTCGGCGCGGTACTCGCGGGAGGCGCCGGAACTGCTGGCGGAAGCACGGGCGGTTTTTCCGGAGACACAGGTGGGGCGCGACGGGATGGTGATCGACGTGGGGTTTCGGGACGTGGAGCCGTAGGGGCGACACACTTTTCGCCCCGGCGGGTTGCCGCCGAACCCCGTCCCGGCCTATGTTTGGCCCCCTTCCCGGGGCTGTAGCTCAGCTGGGAGAGCGCACCGTTCGCATCGGTGAGGTCAGGGGTTCGATCCCCCTCAGCTCCATGCCCGCATCGTTCCGACGGTGCGGGCATTGTTTTTGCCCCTTCGGTGGGGCATGCGTGCCCGACCGCTCGCCCAACCTGCCTCCAGCCCGAATGCCGAACCCGCGGGTGCCGTTGCGCCGCGCCGCGCGGAGGTTTTGGCTGCGCCCAAGTCGTCGACCCTGGCCCTCGTCCCGACCGGCGAAGTCGAAGCGGCGTATGCCGGAATTCGCCTGACCGACGTGGTCGGAGCACTGTCGTACGCGCTCGACATGACCGAGGGACAGCCGATGGGGCATTCGGTCCGCACCACGATGATCGGGATGCGGATCGCGGCACTGGTGGGGCTGAGCGAGGAGGATCGGAGTGCGTTGTTCTACGCGCTCCTCTTGAAGGACCTCGGTGGCTCCAGTAACGCGGCCCAGCTCAGCCGGCTGTACGGTGCCGACGACCGCGCGCTCAAGCAGGCGCATCGCCTGATCGACTGGACCGACCGGGTCGATGTCGCGCGGTACGCGCTGAAATACTCTCAGCGAGGCAAATCCGGCGTCGCACGTGGCTGGCACGCGCTCAAGGTTGGCGGGCAGGTGAAGGATGCGCGTCGCGAGATGGTGGTGTTGCGCAGCGACCGTGGCGCGAGCATCGCAAGCATGCTGGCGCTCCCGACCTCGACGTGTGACGCGATTCGCTCGACCGAAGAGCACTGGGATGGCAACGGCATGGCCGCAGGCCTTCGGGGTGACGCCATTCCGATGCTTTCACGCATCGTGTCGCTGGCCCAGACCGTGGAGGTGTTCGAGCAGGCGTTTGACGTGAGCACTGCGTACGACGTCGCACGAACCCGTCGCGGTCGCTGGTTTGACCCGCTCCTGGTCGAAATTCTCGAGACGTTCCGCGATGACAGCGAGTTCTGGAGTGAACTGCGCGCGGCCGATGCGCTCTCAGCGTTGCGCAAGTACGAGCCGCCATCGCGAATCGTGTACGCCGACGAGCTCCGACTCGACACGGTAGCCGAAGCCTTTGCGAAGATCATCGACGCGAAGAGCCCCTACACCGCGCGCCATTCACAGAACGTTGCGTTCCTCGCATCGCGGACGGCGACCGAACTCGGATTGCCCCGCCGCGACGTGCGTGCCTTGCGTCGCGCTGCGTTGCTGCACGACGTCGGCAAGCTCGGCGTCAGCAGCACGATTCTCGACAAGCCCGCTGCGTTGAGCCCCGCCGAGACCCTGGCAATGCGCGGTCACACCGCCGGCACCCTCGACATTCTGAAGCGAGTGGCGCGCTTCCAGCGGTTTGCGGAACTCGCGGCGTCGCACCACGAGCGGCTCGACGGCAGCGGGTATCACCTCGGACTCTACGGCACCCAGCTCAGCATGCCGGTTCGGATCCTCGCCGCGGCGGATGTCTGCGAAGCGATGTCGGCGGACCGGCCGTATCGTCGCGCCACGCCGCTCGACGGCGTGTTCGGCCGGATGGATGAACTCGTGGCAGCGGGCATGCTCTGCCCGGTTGCCGTCGAGGCGCTCACCGGATGGTTTCGCGAGCTCCCTGCCGAGTCGATGGACGTACCCGAAGATGGCGACTCGACGTCGCTGCACGGTCGCTGATCTGATGCGCGCACCCTGATGTCACCCCGACTCTTCACGTTGACTGCCACCGCGCGGCACCTGACTGACCAGGTATCGCGCGTGCTGCCCCTTCAAGTTCCGGCGCCCGCCGTTCGGCAACACGGTTCGCAAGCCAGCGAACGGGTTGTCGGGCGCGCAGGCGCCATCAATTCAGGTGTGGAGCGTGGATCGCACAGCGGTGCGACACATGTGACGCACACGCTCGGGAATCACCGAGGTGACGAACGGCCGTTAGCCGTTCGCCGTCAACCATCGGATGTTGGCCAAACCGTTCGCCTTTCCGAGGTCGTGGGTGCGCTCTCCCACGCGCTCGATATCACCGAAGGCCAGCCGATGGGCCATGCGGTGCGCACGACCATGATCGGGATGCGGATCGGCAGCATCCTCGGCCTGGCCGATGGGCAGAAGAGTGCACTCTTCTATGGCCTCCTGCTCAAGGACCTCGGCTGCTCGAGCAACGCGGCGCGGTTGACATCCCTGTTTGGTGCCGATGATCGCCTGCTCAAGTACGCGCACAAGTTGACCGACTGGAGTGCATCAAACCAGGCAGCGAAGTACGCGTTCAAGTACTCGATTCCGGGCAAGAGCCGACTCGCCAAGGCGTGGCACACCCTGATGATGGGTGTTCGCGAGAAGGGAAGCGGCCGAGCGATGACGCAGACGCGCTGCGAGCGCGGTGCCGACATCGCGCAGATGCTCGGCTTGCCAAGGGGTGCGGTTGAGGCGATTCGCGGCCTTGATGAGCACTGGGACGGCAACGGGATGCCGTACGGGCTGCGTGGCTCGGGGATCCCGATGCTCGGCAGGATCGCGTCGCTGGCGCAAACGGTCGAGGTGTTTGCCAATTCCTTCGACGTCCGCACCGCCTACGAGATGGCGCATGCGCGGCGTGGGCGCTGGTTCGATCCGGTGCTGGTCGATTGTCTCGATGCGTTTCAGCTCGATGCCGGCTTCTGGGGCGCACTGCGTCAGGCCGACGCGTTGCACGCGGTGCGCGACCTCGAGCCGGCGGAACGCGTGGTGCACGCGGACGACGATCAACTCGACGTGGTGGCGCAGGCCTTTGCACGAGTGATCGATGCCAAGAGCCCGTACACGGCCACGCATTCACAGAACGTCGCGATGATCGCGGTCGATGCCGGCCGGGCCATGGGAATTGAAGGGAACGAACTACGCACGCTCAATCGGGCGGCGTTGTTGCACGACATCGGCAAGCTTGGCGTGTCGAACACGATTCTCGACAAGCCGGCGGCGCTCGATGCGGTCGAGATGGAAACGATGCGGCAGCACACCCGTTTCACGCTCGAGATCCTGAAGCGGGTCTCGCGGTTCCGCCAGTTCGCGGCCACGGCGGCGGCGCATCACGAGCGGCTGGACGGGACGGGATATCACCTGGGGCTCGAGGGTGAACAACTCGGACCGATGGCGCGAGTGCTTGCGGTGGCCGACGTCACCGAAGCGCTCTCGGCGGACCGACCGTATCGGATGGGGATGTCGCGTGATGAAGTGTTTGCGATCCTGAGGCGGCTGGTGGCGCAGGGGCACCTGTGCCCCGTCGCGGAGGAGGCGCTGGAGGCGTCGTTCGTGGGGTTGCCGGAGGCGGTCGAGCACGAGGTTACCGCGGCGGCGTAACGGGATGGCTGAATTGCGCCGGGGTACGGCTCTGGCTAATTTCGCCGTCCGGCTCAGAGGTCGGAACGAGCGCTGCCCCTTGGTGTAACTGGCAACACGCCTCACTCTGGATGAGGAGAGTCTAGGTTCGAGCCCTAGAGGGGCAATTTGATCTGGATCTGAGACCGCGTTCCGGCTGCGGCCGGGGCGCGGTTGTTGTTTGCGGCCCTGGCGCGCCCGTGCCGCCTTCAAGGCAGCCACCACCTCATCGGCGACATCATGATGTGCGGCACAAACGGGCGAGGCATGCGTCTCCGCCTGTTCGCGCTTGCCCTCCTGATCCCTGCCGTCTCAGCTCAGGCCCAGTCGCTGGTGACTGCCGAGCGGGGCGGAGTGATCCTGCTGATCGACGCGATCACTGGCGAAGAGAAGGCGGAGACCTCGCCGGCGGCGCTGAACCGGTGGTGGTCAAGGTCGGCACCCAGACCGAGGCGATCGCAGCGTCGCCCGACGGGCGTACGGTCTGGCTTGGCAGCAACACCACTGGCCGGGTGTTCGTGGTCGACCTTGCCGCTCACCGGGTCATCGATTCGGTTCAGACCAGCGGCTTCCCCTACCGGATCGGGTTCACACCCGACGGGAAGACCGCGATTGTCACGAACCCCCGGAGCGACGAAGTCTGGCTGATCGACGCCGTGACCCGGGCCAGGAAGGTTCGGGTCGTCGCGACCGCTCCTGGGTGACGATGGCCGGGGTGGGCCAGGTGGCTGAGCTCAATCTCGTCACGGCCAAGTTCACCCGGTGGATGGTCACCGGGGCGGGGCCGGACGGGATCGGATATGCCCGCTGAACTTGCCCCGTGCGGAAATCGCTCGATCGTGCGAGTTTTGGCCCCTCACCCTCGGGCGGAGCCCCACCATGGCAAGTCACGACGACGACTTTGACGATGAAATCGTCGACGACGGATTCGAAAGCGACGATGAAGAAGGCGGTAGCGACGACCTCGACACGGAGGCCGACGTGGTATGTCCGTGGTGCGGCGAGTCCGTCAATATCACGCTCGACGCCGGCGGTGGTGGCGAACAGGAATACGTCGAGGATTGCGAAGTCTGCTGCCGACCGTGGCGCGTGCGGGTGCACTACGATGACGAAGGGCACGCCGACGTGTCGCTCGATCAAGGATGATTGTAGATCAATGGGGCAAAGCGTACGCTTTGCCCTTACGATCACCCGCGGATGCAGATCGGATAAAACGAAACGGCCAGCCCACCCGAAGGTGAACCGGCCGTTCGTGTGTCGTGGCTAAGCCACGACGCTAGGCCTTAGCGGCCGAGCTTGACGACGTTCTCTGCCGCCGGGCCCTTCTGGCCCTGCACGATGTCGAACTCCACCCGCTCGCCCTCGGCGAGGCTCTTGAAGCCCTGCGCCTGGATCGCCGAATGATGGACGAAACAATCCTTTTCGCCATTCTCGGGGGTGATGAAGCCGAAGCCCTTCGCGTCGTTGAACCACTTCACAGTGCCGGTCGTACGCATGCTGTCCTACTCCTTGATGGTGTAATCGGAGTCCGGACGATGCCGTGCTGACCGACTACATATGCTCGTGAAATTGCCCCTCACGCTGGGGTGGCTTCCAGCCCCTGACGGCATTTGCCGCCCTGAACCGTTGCGATGGGGCGCGAAAAAGGGACCGACGTGAACGCCGATCCCTTGAAAGCGTTCCTGAAACCAATCCGACCCCTCACGGGGTTGGTGATCGCAAACCCAAAGGTGCTACACTGAAGCAGAACGCGCAATAGGGCAGGGAGTTCCCGGCCCACGGCTGGTTGGTCTCGGATTGCCTCCCAACCGGCCGGAACCGACCTATTCTTCGGGGAATCCCCGTATTGGAGGCGCTCCGTGCCGGTGACCCCGGGGTTCCGCGACTACGTTCTCGAACAGTTCGGTCGGATCGTGCCGAGCCCTCGGGCCCGGCCAATGTTCGGCGGCGTCAGCATCAACGGCCCCGAGGGCACCTTCGCGCTGATCGACAACGACGTGGTGTACCTCAAGGGCGACAAGCGATCTCGCGAACGCTACGAAGCCGCCGGATGGGCTCCGTTCAGGCCGTTCGGCGATGGCGGGTCGACCATGGCCTACTTCGAAGCCCCAACCGAACTGCTCGAGGATACCGACGCGCTGGGTCCGTGGGTCGAGCTGGCCCGCGATGCCGCTGCCCGGGTCAAGCGGCCGAAGCGGGGCTGACATGGAGGATCGCATGCGCCTCGACGGCATTCACCACATTTCGTGCATCACGGGCAATGCCCGCCAGAACCTCGACTTCTACACCCGGGTGCTGGGGCTCCGCCTCGTCGCGAAGACGGTGAACCAGGACGATCCATACGTCTATCACCTCTTCTACGCTGACGAACACGGCTCGCCGGGTTCCGATCTCACGTTTTTCGAGTATCCGGGCGCGATCCCTGGCCGAGCCGGTGCTGGCATGGTGCACCGCATCGTGTTTCGCGTGGCGTCAGATGGTGCACTCGACTTCTGGGAACGGCGGCTCGCCGCCGAGGCAGTCGCTTTCACCCGGCACGATCGGTCACTGATGTTTGCTGATCCGGAGGGCCTCGGGCTCGAACTGGTCGCCCGGGACACGCCCGATCGCACGCTGACGGCGGATCATTCCGAGATTCCGCGCGAGATGGCCCTCACTGGGTTCGATAGCGTGCGGGCCTATGGCCGTCGCGATGGCACACGGCGCTTGCTCGAAGAGGTCTTGGGGGCAATCGCGCTGGGTGATTGGACGTGGGAGATTCGCGGCGAATCACGTGGCAGTACGATCGAGTATGACCCCGCGCCAGACGCCTCGGCGCGTCCCAGCGCCGGCACGGTTCATCACGTCGCGTGGGCCACGGAGTTCGACGAGCACGAGGCGTGGCTCACGCGCCTGCGAACGGCTGGTGTGCACTCGACCCCGATCATCGAGCGTCACTACTTTCGCTCGATCTATTTTCGCGAACCAGGTGGCGTGCTGTTCGAGCTCGCAACGAAGGGGCCCGGGTTTACGATCGATTCACCGCTGGAGGAACTCGGGACGCGATTGATCCTGCCGCCAGCGCTTGAACCCCGGCGTGCAGAGATCGAAGCCCGGCTCACCCCGCTGCCGAACGTTTCACGTCGCTGACACCCGAACAACTCAACTCGTTCGATCACTGGAGCCGCTGTGCCCGACACACTTGAACTCGTCATGATCTCCGGTTCACTGCGTACCGGTTCGTACAACACGGCGCTCCTCACGAACCTTCCCGACCTCGCGCCTGCGGGCCTGCGCTTTCGTCGCCTCGACATCACGCCGTTGCCGGTGTACAACGGAGACCTCGAAGTCAACGGACTTCCCGAGACGGTGACTTTGTTGCAGCGCGAAATCCGCGCTTCGGACGGGTTGATCATCGCGACGCCCGAGTACAACCACGGCGTGCCTGGCAGCCTCAAGAACGCGATCGATTGGCTCTCTCGTGGCGCGCCGCCACACGGACTCTTCGGCGTCCCGTCGGCGATCCTCGGTGCGTCGGACGGGATGGTCGGCACGGCGCGCGCGCAGCCGCATCTGCGACCCACACTCGCGACACTCAACTCGCCAACGATGCCGTTTCCACAGGTTCTGGTGAGTCACGCGCATCGCAAGATCGACGCCGATGGGCGGCTCACCGATGAGCCGACACGTGAGTTCATCCGTGGCTGGCTGGTACAGGTCGAAATCTGGATGCGCCGCTTTCCGAAGTCTGGGCGATGACGCACGTTCCGTCGGAACCCTTCACGCGCGCATCGATATTCCTCGGGCCGCTGATCGAGGCCTACGGGTTCCGGCTCGTGTCACGCGATTACGCCGAGGGCAGCGAGGCCGACGCGTCGGCGGAGTACGCGCTTGGCGACATCCGGCTGCGATTGGTGTGGGAGGGAACAGCGCGCACGTTCTGGATCGAGTCAGGGCGTCAGTCGGGTGGCTCGATGATTTCGCGCTGGACCGACATCGAATGGTCGGTCACGGGGCAGCGGTTGCCCGTCGACAACGACCTCAGCGATGCCCGCCTCGAACGCATCGCGAGCGCCCTGGCGGCATTCCTCAATCCCGTTGCCGCATCAGCGGCCCAATCCGACAGCACCGGTGACCCAGGATGATCCCGGCGCTGCAGTTTGTTGCGGTCGTGATGGTCGTACTGCCACTCTCGAGTCAGGCGGTGAACCCGCCCCGCTTCGATCGGGTGACCGCGACGATCGATTCAGCGACGTATGCGCACATCGCGGCCTCGGCATTCGTGACCGCCCAGCTCGGCGCTGTCGAGTCGATGATGATCATGCCCGATGGTGCGCGCCGCGTGGGGATCGTGCTCCACGGTGCTGCGACCAGCGTGGCGTTCGCACCGCCCGGCGGTGGGTTGCGGGGTGGTGCGGTCACGTTGGCGCTGGCATCGGAACGGCGCGGCGGACTCGATGCCTTGATCGACCGGGCCCGCTCCCGGCGCATCGCGTTCGACACAATGACGCTTCAGATCACCAGCGCCGGTCAGGACGTGGCGCGGCGCCGTATCTGGCGCGTGGCCAACGCAGAGAGCGTCCCGCCGAACGCGTTGCTGGTGGTGGGGGAACCGCACCCTGCGTTCATCGTGATGCTCGGCATCCGCGATTCACTCGCGTCCGACGACTTGAGCCGAGCGCGATTGCAGCGCGGATCGTACGATCCGTCGCGACTGCTCGCTGACGTAACCGGCGTTACGCTGGCGCTCAGCGAAAGCGACATCGTGCTCTTCCGGCGCGCCCTCGAAGCGACAGGCGCCACAATAGAGGGCGAGGGGATGTGGGTCGTGGTGCGACTCGACGGGTTCACGCTGCGTCTTGTGCCGGCGTACGAACGCGCGGGCATCAGGCGTCTCGACGTAGCGCTGACCCGACAGGTTCCGGGCAACCCGACCTATCGCTTCGGGTCGCGGTCGAAGCTCCGGTTTGGCCCTGGCGCCGTGGCGAGTTGGGAATTCTGAGCGCGGCGTCGCCGGTTGACGGACGCCATCGTTCGCATGCTACAGGCAGTGTCGCATGACGAGTCGCGTCAGCCGTGATGCGCAAGTGCGAGCAGCGCCTGTTGCGTTGGTGCCCGGCCGAGCAGATCGAGCGCCGCCTGCACCGAACGATCCACTGGCACCTGGCGGCGGAAGGCCTCCGCGTCGCCCAGCGCGAGCCCTGCGATCTGCGCTTCGAGCAGGCGGTCGATGATCGGGCTTGCGGCATCGAACATCTCGCGCGTTACGGGCAGGCCGAGGCGCTGAACTCGCTCGAACACGGAGTCGCGCCACACAGGCTGGATCGTGAATCCGCTCTGGACAGTTGGCCGTAACGATCTCGCAACTTCATACACGGCATCGTGCAATTCGACCGCGCGATTGCCGATGGCGCGCGCAAGTTCACGTTCGGGTGCGAGCACGGAATCGGTCGCGACCGTCACCTCGGGTGTCACACCGCCCCCGCCGAGGACCGCCCGGCCGGCGCTCGAGCGAAAGATCGGACGCCTGCCGACGCTGTCGGACTCGACAAATCGTTCGTCGCCCAGGCCAGCATGATCTGCCTGGATCGATCGTCCGCTTGGCGTGTACCACTTGCCGGTGGTGAGGCTCAGCGCCCAACCGTTCGACAACACCCGTTGCGTCTGCACCAACCCTTTGCCGAATGTACGTGAACCGACGACGATCGCCCGATCGTGATCCTGCAGGCTGCCCGCAACGATTTCGGAGGCCGATGCCGATCCCCCGTTCACCAGCACGACGATCGGTGCGTCGCCGATCTCAGCAACCTCTCCGACCTTGTACACCAGCGGCTTCTGGCCGCGATGAATGACGCGGGCCACTTCGTCGCCGCCCTTGAGAAAGAGTCCTGCCATATCGACCGCAGCGTCGAGGTCGCCACCACCGTTGCCGCGCAGGTCGAGGACAAACTTGCGCGCACCAGCGTCGGCGAGCTTACGCACGGCTGCCGCGACATCTTCGGCGGCGGTACTATTGAACCGCTGGATCGGCACGTATCCGACCGCGTCACCAAGCATCAGCGTATAGGGGACCGCTGGCACGCGAATCACGTCGCGGACAATGCGCGTGTTGCGAGGCGCGACCTCGCCAGCCGGGACGTATGTTACGTTCACTGGTGTTCCCGCGGTGCCAAGCAGGTGCGACGTGACCGAGTCCACCGGCATTCCGGAGATTTTCAGGCTGTCAATGAGCATCAGGCGGTCGCCGCCTCGCAGGCCGGCGCGCCATGCTGGCGTGCCTTCGTTGACGCGATACAGCGTGACGCGGTCACCCTGGCTTCGTACGGTGGCGCCGATGCCGCCGTAGCGATTGCCGAGCGTATTGCGCTGGAAGCGGGCGAGGTCCTCGGGCGAGAGCAACGCCGCGTACGGATCGCCAAGTTGCGTGACCAGGCCGCGCGCCGCTTTTTCGAAGATGACGTCAGGCCCCAAGGAGTCGAGCGCGGTACGCGACACGAGGTCGAGCACCTGCGAAAAGAGATTCGCGGGATTCTGACGAGTGCTGACAGTCTGGGCCGGGAGGGCGTCTGCACCAGACAGCAGGAGAACGATCAGCAGCGTTCGATGCACGATGCCATTCCGAGATCAAGAGGTGACAGCAAAACGGTGTCGGCGGCTCGGGCGTTCCATCGTCCTGCTGTGGAACTCCGGCGGCCGCCCGAATCGTTGGACGATACCCACATGCGGAGCAGAATGTGACGAATCAATTGCGGCAGGCAACCTTCGGCGGCGGCTGCTTCTGGTGCCTCGAGGCGGTGTTCGAGGACCTTGCGGGCGTGGAGCGTGTCGTCTCGGGGTATGCCGGGGGCCAACGTCCCAGCCCGTCATACGAGCAGGTGTGCTCTGGTGCCACCGGGCACGCTGAGGTGATCCAGGTCACCTTCGACCCGGCCGTGATCGCGTATCGGGATCTGCTCACGCTGTTTTTTGCGTTTCACGACCCGACCACGCTGAATCGTCAGGGCCCCGATTCCGGCACCCAGTATCGATCGATCATCCTGACGCACGACGCGGCCCAGGACACCGCCGCTCGGAGCGTCATCGCGCTGCTCGACGCCGACGAAACCTTCGGCGCACCGATCGTGACGCAGGTAGAGGCCCTGGCCGAGTTCTGGCCCGCTGAGGCCTATCATCAGGGCTACTACCGGCAGAACCCTGATCGGGGCTACTGTGCGGCGATGATCACGCCGAAGGTGACCAAACTCCGGGCGCAGTACCGCAACCTGCTCCGACGCGATGGGGCAGGAACCCCAGCCCCGTGAGCCGAGGCCCCGACCGGGCGGTCGTCCAGTGAAGGGTGCCCTGGTGAGCGCCGCCGCGACTCAGGGAGGCAGCGTGGCGCAAAAGACCATCGGCGCGAAGGCCGTCGAATGGATCAAGGCCGGCGCATGGGCGCTGTGCATCTGGCTGCTGCTCAGCACGTTCGCCGTGCAGGCCTACTTCATCCCGTCGCCCAGCATGGAACCCACGCTCATGGTGGGCGACGTGCTGTTCGTCAACAAGTTCCTCTACGGCGCAAAAATTCCATTGATCGATGGCCACACGCCGGCCGTGCGCGAGCCGCGTCGCGGCGATATCGTGGTGTTCATGTCGCCAGTCGAAGATTCGATCCTGGTCAAGCGGCTCATCGGCGTGGCGGGCGACACGGTGGCCATGCGCGCCGGGGTCCTGTTTCGCAACTCCGAGCGCCTGGTTGAGCCGCATGCGCAGTCGCTCGAGCCCGAGTGGCAACTCGACTCCACCACTCGGATGGCGATGCGCGCGATGCAGTTGCCGCATTACGTCGGCATCGCGCCGGCGTCGTATCTCCCAGACGTGCATGAGTGGGGTCCACTCGTCGTGCCGACGGATTCGCTCTGGATGATGGGCGACAACCGTGACCATTCGCGCGACTCCCGATTCTGGGGACTGGTGCCACGGAAAAACGTTCGGGGGACGCCGATCCTGATCTACTACTCGTACGACGCGGCGAGTTACCGCCCGCTCCCGTTCATCTCGGCGATTCGCTGGAATCGCCTCCTTTCAGCGCCGAGGTAGCGTGTCTGCCGGCCGGACTCCGGCGTCTTGATGCTTGACACCGCAGAGCGTCGTCTGTGGCATCAAGCATCACCTTGCCGAGGGAACAGCCATGTCCGATGACAAGCTCGCTGCCGAAGAGGCGCGTCGCGCCATGCAGCATCAGGCAGTGAAATCCGACATCGAGCGAGATGTGCACGCCGATATCGCCGCCCGCACGCCGCGGCCGGACCGTCAGGAGGTCCGCGAAGTTGCGCGCGACCTGCAGCGTGACGCGGTGCACGAGGTTGCCCAGACCGAGCGCGAGCTTGGCCGGGCACGAGGCGCCGCGCGTTCATCGCAGGTGATCGATTACATCTTCTTCCTGGTTTACGCGCTGCTGGCACTCAGGCTCGCGCTCAACCTGATGGCCGCGCGCTCGTCGGCGCCGTTCGTGTCGTTTGTCGACGCGGTGACCGATCCACTGATGTATCCCTTTACGGGCATCGTGCCGAGCCCGTCAGCTGATGGCGGTTACACACTCGCACTGCCGATCGTCATCGCGTTGATCGTTTACGCAATTTTGCACATGGCGATCAATCGCATTCTTCGGATGATGGCGCATCGAAAGACTGAAGTCTGAACAACCATTGACGGGAGGCCGACATGCGCTGGATTCCCGGTGGTCGATCACGGAATCTCGAAGATCGTCGCGGTGGCGGGGGGATGGGGCTTCCCGGTGGTATCGGCGGGATGGGGATCGGCGGCATCGTGCTGGTTGTCGCTTTCGCCCTCATCACCAAGCAGAATCCGCTCGCGCTGTTGGGCGCGATGAGTGGTGATGGGAGCGCCGCTGTTGCCACCGAGCCAATCGAAGATCCGGCAGAGGAGCCGCAAGTTCGGTTTGTGTCGATGGTGCTCGACAGCGCGCAGGCGATGTGGCATGGGAAGGTCGAAGGGTACCGCGACGCGAAGCTCGTCCTGTTCCGTGATCGGGTTCAATCGGCGTGTGGCTTCGCGCAGGCTGCGTCGGGTCCGTTCTATTGTCCCGGCGACGAGAAGGTGTACATCGATCTTGGTTTCTATGCGGAGTTGAAGGAACGATTCGGTGCGCCCGGCGATTTTGCCGAGGCCTACGTGCTCGCGCATGAGATTGGGCACCACGTGCAGAAGGTGCTGGGAACGATGGACCAGGTGGCCGCTCAGGGGCGTAACAACGCCCAGTCGGTGAAACTCGAGCTGCAGGCAGATTGCTACGCCGGGGTATGGGCGCATTCCGCGGCGCAGGCTGGAATGCTCGAAGCCGGTGACCTCGAAGAGGGGCTTGGTGCGGCGTCGGCAGTCGGCGACGACCGGCTGCAGCGCGCGACGGAGGGCACCGTGAACCCCGAATCGTGGACACACGGCTCGTCGGCGCAGCGAATGGAATGGTTCAGGCGCGGGGCCGAGAGCGGCAACCCGGCCGCCTGTGACACGTTCTCGCGGTAGGTCGGGTCACCGGTAGCGGGGCTCGTGCTCGCGGGTTTCGGCCTCGCGGCGTATGTTCGGGCTGGCCGTTGCACGAGCTGCGGTCGGTCCCCCCGGTCCCCCCTGCTGCCGCTGTTCCGCCTCCCGACGGAGTTCTTCATGTCGCCTGTCGTCCGCCGCATCGTCGCCGTCCTGGTGGCATTCCTCGCCGCTGCCGTCTTCGTCATGCTGGGTGACTGGCTCTCCCACAAGTTTTTTCCAACGCCCGGGATCGATTCGACCGACATGGTGCAGGTCGAAGGGGCGACGCGTGCCGGTCTGGTCCCCCTCAAGGCGCTGATCGTCATGGCTGCGGGGTGGGTAGTCGGCGCGTTCGTCGGGGGGACGGTTGCTCTGAAGATCGGCCGCGAAGGTGGTCGTGGCGCCACGATGATCTTTGCGGCGCTCTTCACGATCGCTACGATCGCCAACCTTGTGATGATTCCGCATCCGGCGTGGATGTGGTTTGTCGGGGTCGTTGCGGTCCCACTCGCTGCGATCGTCGCCGGGCGCGATCGCTCGGCGGGCTGATCGCCCCTCGTTTTTCGCGCAGTCGGGATGCATCTTCCAGTTATCTCGAACCGCGGCCCGTCTCCTGCTCATGCGTCACCTTCGCGTTGTCATGCTGGCTTGGCTGGTGACCGGCTTCGGCGCAGTCGGCGGCTCGATCGTCGGAAATGCGTTCGGTCGCCGAGGCCTGTTCATTGGAGCGACCATCGGGGGTACGCTCGCACTCCTGCTGGCGATTCAGGGGCTGACCAGCCTCCGGTGGCTCGACGGCGACCGGCGGCGAGGTGGTACGATCGGTGGCCTGGTGGGGTTTGCCCTGGCGTCGCCACTCGCGGTGATGAACCTGCACACACCAGTGATCCCGATTGTGGTCACGTCGCTCGTCGGGTTCGGGGTCGTGCTCGGTGCTGGTCGCGGGGCGGTGCGATGAGCTGGCGGTGCCATCCCTGACCGTCCCTGCAGCGCAATGACCGAACCGTGGGCCGGAGCCGTTCTGATCGGCTTGGCCGCGCTGCTCTATAGCTCGGTTGGTCACGGCGGGGCGTCGGCCTACCTCGCCGTGATGGCGATTATCGGCACGGCTGTCGTGGCCATGCGGCCTGCCGCGCTCGTCCTCAACATCGTGGTGGCAACGATCGGTACTGTCCAGTTCGCCCGAGCGGGATACTTCCGGTGGCGCCTGTTCGCGCCATTCGCTGCGGCGTCGATACCGGCTGCCTATCTGGGCGGGCGACTCACCTTGCCGGGCGAAGCATACCGCGTCCTGGTAGGGGTGATCTTGGTTGTGTCGGCGCTTCGGTTCGTGGTGACCCTGCGGGCCGCCGACGAATCCGGGTGCCAGCCGCCCCTCCCGGTCTGCCTGCTGGTGGGGGGGCTCCTCGGGTTTCTCGCTGGACTCAGCGGCGTCGGCGGTGGAATCTTTCTGTCGCCGTTGCTTCTCTTTGCTGGCTGGGCAGACCTCAGGACGACCGCCGCCACGTCGGCGGCGTTCATCCTGGTCAACTCGATCGCCGGACTACTTGGCCAGTGGCAGTCGCTCGATGCCCTGCCCCATGAGATTGTCTGGTGGGCCCCGGCGGTTGTTGCCGGCGGCATGATTGGTGCGCGCCTCGGCAGTCGGCGGCTCGCGGTGCCAGCATTGCGCGCCGTGCTGGCGGCAGTCCTGGTCGTCGCCGGATTGAAGTTGAGTCTCGCGGGATGAATGCCAGATTGTTGTTCGTTGGCCGCACCCCTGAACGCGGAATGGTGTCGCGATGAGTTCCACTCCCGGTTACAGCGGGAAGTCCCTCACTGCCAAGCTCGGCATTGAGCCGGGCATGCGGGTGGCGCTGCGCAATGCGCCGCGTGACTTGACGTCGTGGCTCGCGCCGTTGCCGGAGGGCGCGCAACTGCTGGGTGTGCGGGCCACGGACGTGGCCGGCGTGATACTCTTCGTCACGCGTCGCGTGGCGTTCGAGCGTGACCTTCCCAAGGCGCTGGCTCAGGTGGCCGATGGTGGCATGCTCTGGATCTGCTGGCCGAAGAAGGCCAGTGGGGTCGACACTGATGTGACTGAGCAAGTGCTGCGCGATGTGGCGTCGCCGACTGGATGGGTGGACGTAAAAGTGTGCGCGGTGAGCGACGAGTGGTCGGGGCTCAAGTTCGTAAAGCGGAAGACGTGAGCGCTCAGTCCTCCCGACCCGCTTCGACCTCCAGCAATCGCACTTTGCGCCACAGCCCGCCGCCGTATCCGCCGAGCTTGCCATTCGCGTTTACGACGCGATGGCACGGAATGACAATCGCGAGTCGATTGCGGCCATTGGCGCTGCCAACGGCGCGCACAGCGAGAGGCGACCCCACCGCGCGCGCCACGTCGGCGTAGGAACAGGTCGTCCCGTACGGAATGGCCTGGAGCGCCTGCCATACCCGCATTTCGAACGGTGAACCACGAACCACCAGCGGGACCGTGAACGTCTCGCGCGTGCCAGTGAAGTATTCCGCGAGTTCGCGAAAGAGCGTGTCGAGGTGGGCGTGGTCGCCAGCGATGACCGGACCCTGAAACCAGCGGCGTAGCTTGGGCGCCTGTCGTTCGAGTCGAGCGTGATCTCCAAATTCGAGAAGGCAGACGCCGGCATCGACGACCGCTGCGACCAGTGTTCCCACAGGCGATTCCCAGGTGGCGGCGATCACGGGCTCTCCAGTGCGAGCGCGGCCCGGCGGCGTGCCTACGAGTTGTGCGAATGCATCGCGAAAACCGCTGTGTGATTCGTACCCCGACTCGATGATGACGCGGTCGAGCGACTCGCCGGTCCCGAGCCGACGCTGCGCCTGAGCGACCCGTCGAGCCCTTGCCCACGCGTGAAACGTCGTTCCGTGTGCACGGAGCGCGTGTCGCCGCACGCGGACTGGATCAAACCCGTGGCGCAGCAGGTCGGCATCGGTCAGGCGGCCGGGCGCTGCATCGGCGAGCGCGACCACACCCGGCCACCACGCTGGCACCGGACCCGCCGTCTCGGGGCGACAGCGACGGCAGGCGCGAAAGCCTGCAGTCAGGGCCTCTGGGAGTGAGGCGAAGAACTCGAGGTTTTCTGGACGGGCCGTGCGCGATGGGCAGATTGGGCGGCACGCGATGCCGGTCGTGCGGACTGCGAAGACGAACAGGCCGTCCCACGTGCCGTCGCGTTCAGCGACAGCACGCAGGAGGGTACGGCGCGATGGAAGTCGGGCGGTGTCTTTCATGTGAGCCAGTCTATCGGCACCGGGCGAGCGTCGCCACCGCCGATTGGACGCCGAATTCGGGAGTCCACCTGAACGGAAACCCTTGCCGGAGCGCGACGGGATGGGGATGATTGGGTCATGCCGCTCCCCGAGATGACGATTCCGCTCCCCGAGATGGCGCTGCGTCTGGGGATGGCGACCCTGCTGGGCGGCGCATTGGGGCTCAACCGCGAACTTCGAAGGAAGCCGGCCGGCCTCCGGACGCTGGCCCTCGTTGGTCTCACGAGTGCGGTGATCTCCACCGGCGTCGCGACGCTGCCGGGCGCGGGGGCCGATGACGCCGCGCGCGTGGCGCAGGGGATTCTCGCAGGGATCGGTTTTCTCGGCGGCGGCGTGATCCTGCAGCGGCGCGATGTGGAAGGGGTCACCGGGCTCACGACGGCGGCGTCAATCTGGGTGGTTGCGGCGCTCGGATTCATCTCAGGCTTGGGCGAGTGGCAACTTGCCGCCGTGGCCACAGCCATGGCGCTGGTCGTACTTGTCGCGGGCGACTACGTCGAACGCAAGTACCTCGATTCGTCCGGCGACGACTGAGGGTCTCCAGCGACAACGGAGCGGCGCACCGATCGTACGCCGCTCCGTCGGGTGTCATGGGGCCGCGTCAGGGTTTGATCGAGAACGCCTTGATGCCCTGGCTCGTGCCGTCAAGGAAGACTTCGACGCGATAGGCGCCGACCGGCCACGCCGCGGCCTTGCTGAGATGGAACTCCGTCACGGCGGCTGCGGCCGCAGCACCGTTTGCAACCGCTTGCGCGGTCGAATCTACCCGCTGACCGGTGGCGGTGCTCCAGCGCGCGGACACTTCGGCGCCAGCCGCAGTATTCTCGGTCTGGACCGACAAGTAGATCGTATCGCGGGTACCGAACATCGCTGTCACACCGCCCATAATGCGACGGGTCGAATCCACCGCGCGGCCAAGATCCATGCTCACCATGCGTGGCACTGCGGGCGGCGCTGGTGCCGCAACGACAGTAGTTTCTTCTGGTGCTGGGTCGGCGTCCTTTTTTGAACAGGCAGTCAGGGTCGCTATCCCCACGAGCACGAGGGCGAACGAACGAGGGCGCAGGAACATTGGAGTCTCCGTCGGGGAATCGTGGATACCTGACCCGGCACTTCCAGGTGGGGAAGGCGGGACCGGCTGCGTTCAAGACCAGAGACGAATGTAACGCGGCCACATCCACCAGCTGGGCGGTCTTCGCTGGTGGCGACTTCGAAGGGGCGGTGCATGGGTATTCGGTTGGTGGTGTTCGATGTTGCAGGGACGACGGTGGAGGACGGCGGTGCTGTGCGTACGGCGCTCCATGAGGCCGTCCGGGCGGCGGGCCCGACGCTGCGGCCCGGCGCGATCACCGGCGTGGCAGGCCTCGCCAAACCGCTGGCGATCAGGACATTGCTCGAAGGTCACGGGCGCGAGGAACTGCTGCCACGAGCGCCCGCGATTCACGACGATTTTGTGCGACGAATGCTGCATCACTTCCGTCACGACCCGAGCGTCCGACCGGTCACGGGCATCGAGAACGCCTTCCGTGCGCTTCGCGCGGCCGGTGTGAAGGTCGCGCTCAACACCGGGTTCTCGCGCGACGTGCTTGACGTGTTGCTCGAGCGATTGCACTGGACTGGTGACGCGGGGTTGGTGGACATGACGATCGCGAGTGACGAGGTGTCGCGCGGTCGCCCATGGCCCGACATGATCGATGCGATCCGCGAGCGCCTCGACGGGATCGCGAGCGGCGAGGTGGCAAAGGTCGGCGACACTCCAGTGGATCTGCAAGAAGGCACGGTCGCGCGGTGCGGGCTGGTGATCGGGGTGTGCAACGGCTCGCACTCCCGCGAAGAGCTGGCACAGCATCCGCACGACGCGATCCTCGATAGCGCTGCGGACGTGCCGGCACTGGTGCTCGCTTCAGTCACCTGACTGCGGTGCTACGGCGACGGCTTCGCCGGGCCCGGGCGCCCCGCATCGCGCAGGGCTCGCCGCAGGAGAAACTCGATTTGCGCGTTGAGTGAGCGCAAGTCGTCGGCCGCCCAATGCTGGAGCGCGGCGTGAAGCGCCGGGTCGAGGCGGACCAGAAACGGCTTGCGTTCGCTCATCGCAGTGTCAGTACAGCGAGCCGGTGTTCACGACCGGCTGCATCGGCTGCTCCGCGCAAAGCGTGACCAGCAGGTTCGACACCATCGCGGCCTTGCGCTCCTCATCGAGCACGACGATGCCGCGTTCGGCGATCTTTTTCAGGGCCATGTCCACCATCGACACCGCGCCCTCAACGATCTGCACTCGCGCGGCGATGATGGCGCTGGCCTGCTGGCGCCGAAGCATCGCGTTGGCGATTTCCGGCGCGTAGGCGAGGTGGGCGAGCCGGGTCTCGATCACCTTCATGCCGGCCTTCGCCAGCCGCGCTTGCACTTCAGCGGCGAGCTGTTCGGAGATTTCCGTGGCGTTGTGGCTCAGCGACATCTGACCCTCGACGTGAGCGTCGTACGGATACGCTGTCGCCAATGTCCGTACCGCTGATTCGCTCTGCACCCGCACGTAGTCTTCGAAGTTCTCGACCTCGAACATTGCCTCGGCGGAGTCGATCACCTGCCACACCACGATTGCGCCGATCTCGATCGGGTTGGAATGCTGATCGTTCACCTTGAGCTTTGCCGTCTCGAAATTCCGGATCCGGAGCGAAATGGTGCGCTTGATCATGAACGGGTTGGTCCACCAGAGCCCCGGCGCCTTGACGGAGCCACTGTAGCGACCGAAGAGGGTCAACACCCTGGCCTGGTTGGGCTGCACGACGAACAGGCCGAACCAGCAGACCAACGTCACCAGAAAGAGCACCACCCCCGCGGCACCGCGGAGGTCGTTTCCCTGGGATGCCGCGCTGATGAACAGCGCGGCTGCGGCGCCACTGCCGGCGAGGAGGAGCGGAACCGCCAGAAGACCGGGAATCGCCTTGCGTTCGAACTCGCGGATCATATGCCTGCCTGGGTGGATGAAGACATCAATATGATATCACATTGAAATCCACCTCCGCAAGTGCCTCGCCGGCGGAGACCAGTCGGCGCCTTGGCTTTCTCCTGGTCGGCTACCTCGCCGTGGTCATCGGGATGATCACACTGGCACCGTTCCGGTTCGCGGTGCCGGACACGTTCCGGGTCATGTGGGTGGTGGTTGATGGCGGGTGGGCCGCGGACGTGGTGCTCAATGTCGTGCTGTTCGTTCCGCTCGGGCTTGCCTGGCATCGGACGACCGGCCGGTCGATCGTCGTTGTCGTGGCGTTGGCGTCGCTGCTGAGCACCGTGATAGAGTCGGCACAGCTCTTCCTCGCACCGCGATACAGCGCGATCAGTGACATCGTCGCGAACGCGACGGGCGCCGCCCTTGGCGCTTGCGTCTCGGTGCTGGTGAGTCGCCACCTCGGTGCTGGCCGTGATGCTGCGGGTCGGCTCCTCCTCGACCGGCCACTCGTTGGGCTGGTGTACGTGCTGCTGCCGTTGCTCTGGCTCGACGGACTGTCTGCGGAGGGTGACCCCGCGCGCCTGTGGATGCTGGCACCCCTCGCCACCGCAGGCGGTCTCGCCATCGCTGCGGTCGCGCGAGGCATTGCCGCGGAGCACGATCGACCTGTGTTGCCCCTGCTCTGGGCCGCCGCGGGATGGTACGCCATCGGATCGGTGCCAGCGCTGCGAATCGCTCCGCGCGCGACACTCGGCGGACTCGCCGTGACGCTTGTTGCGGCCATGGTTGGTCGCGTGCTTTGGCATCACGCTGTCCGCCGCGACCGCCGTCTTGAGCCGCAGGT
>JANMSC010000252.1:0-13528 GCA_031388885.1 Gemmatimonadales bacterium
CGCAGGGCCGCCGCCGCCGCCGCCGCCCAGGAGAAGGTGCTCGATCAGGCCGAGCAGGTCCGCAAGGCGATCGACGAACTGCAACGCGCGGCCGAGCGCGAGGGGTTGGCCGACTCAGCGCTTGCCGCACAGCTGAGCGAAATCCGGAAACTCCTTGATCAGGCGATCTCGCCAGCACTCCGGCGGAAGCTCGCCGAGTTGCGCGAGGCGACGAAGGCCCTCGACGCCGATCGCACTCGCAGTGCGCTGGACGACCTTGCGCGTCGGCAGGCCGAACTGCGCGATGCGGTGGAACAGGCAAAGGAGCTGTTCAAGCGCGCCGCGCTCGAAACCGATCTCGCCAATCTCGCACAGGAAGCGAAGCAGCTCGCCGACCAACAGCGGGCGATGACCGACCGGCTTGCGCGAGCAGACAGTGCCAGGCAGGCAGCCGCAGCGCAGGAGGCACTGGCGGCACGCGCCGACTCGCTGGCGGCGGCACTCGATCGTGCGGCGAGCAAGGCACCGGCACAGCAATCGAAGACGGGCCTGAAACAGGCGTCGCAGCAGGCGAAGCATGCCGGCCAGAAGATGCGCGACGCGGCCCAGGCGGCGGAGGACGGCGAGCAGGATGCGGCCAGGGAAGCCGGGGACGAGGCGGAACAGGAGCTTGAGCCGCTCGACGACAAGATCAAGGAAGAGCGCGAGAAGATGCAGCGTGCGATGCGGGAAGAGGTCATGCGCGCGCTCGACCGGGCGTTGAGCGAGACGTCGCGCCTTGCGGAACGCCAGGTTGCGGTTGCCGATGCATTCCGGCGTGGCGCATTGGTGACCCAGTCGCGAAGTGAACAGGGCCTCCTCGAAGAGGGGACTGCAAAAGTGCTCCTCCAGGTGATGGCCGTCGCAGGCAAGAATGCACTGGTGTCACCGCAGGCGACCGCGGCGCTGGGCGCAGCCCGCGTGGCGATGCGGAGTGCGATCGAGGCGGTGTCGAGTGGCAGTCCAAACCTGCGCGATGCCGGCGACCAGGCGGGCGAAGCCGTCGATGCGCTCGCCGTCGCCGCATTCCAGCTCCTGCGCAGCAAGGAACGCGTCGGTGAGGCAGAATCGGGGAGCGGCCTGCAGGAAGCCATGGAAGAGATGCAACAGATGGCTGGCAAGCAGGGGCAGATGTCGGAGCAGGCACGGGGCATGTTGCAGCAGGGTGGGGGTGGCATGCAACAACTGATGCAGCTCGCGATGCAACAGCGTGCCCTGGCGCAACAAATGGAGCGGATGCGCGCTGGGGGACAGGTGCCCGGCGCTGGCGAGTTGGCCCGTGAGGCGAAAGAGCTCTCCCGGACGATCGAGGCGGGTCGACTGTCTGCCGAGACCGTCGCGCGTCAGGAGCGACTGTTTCGCCGGATGCTCGACGCGGGGCGCACCTTGCAAGGTGAGGAGCGCGACGAATCGAAGGAACGGCAGAGCGAAGCGCCGAAAGGCGGCGCACCGCGTATTCCGCCAGCGCTTGACCAGTCGCTGCAGGGCGCTGCCGTGCGCCTGCCCGCGTGGGAGGCGTTGCAGCGGCTCTCGACGGAAGACCGGCGTCGCGTGCTCGACTATTTCCGTCGGCTCGCGGAAGGCCCGATCCGATGATCGCATCAGGGACCTGTGCCGGGTGGTCGTTCGTGGCTGTGCTGGGGTTGATCGGTCACCCCGGCGCGCTCGTGTCGCAGGCCCGCGCCACCGCGACGCCGATCACGCGCGCGCTGGAGGCCGAGCGCCGCGGCGCATTCGCCGACGCGGCAACCCTGTTTGGGGCGATCCTCGATCAGCAGGCCGCCGACGGCGCCGCCCTTGCCGGACTCGAACGCGTCCTCGCCGCAACCGGGCGCACCGCCGAGTTGGTACCACGGCTTGGTCGCGCCCTCGACCTGGATTCCACCAACATCGGGTTTCTTGGACTCGCGGTGCGCAACTTCGCGTTGCTCGGCCGGACCGACTCGGCGAGACTCTACGCCGACCGTTGGTCACGGATCGAGCCCGCCGAAGAAGGCCCGTTCCGTGAGTGGGCGATGGCATCGCTCGATGCGCACGACCGGGTCAGTGCGAAGGCCGCGCTGGAGTTTGGTCGCCAACGCCTCGGCCGACCGGCTGCGCTCGCGCCAGAGTTGGCGCAGGTGCTGTTCATTGAGGGCGACGTGACCGGTGCGACGCGCGAGTGGCTCGTCGCCGTCAAGGCTTCCCACGCGTTCCGGATCTCCGCCGTCACGCTCCTCGGCCGCGCGACCGCACGGCAACGCGCCTCGATTCGGGCGGCACTCGCCACGGACGGTTCGGTCGAAGCGCGCCGAGTGCATGGGCTCGTGCTGGCGCGGTGGGGCGAGTCGATCGACGGTGCCCGCCTGATCATCGCTGCGCTCCCGGACGAGCGCGAACCGGCGATCGAATTGCTTCGCGCGGCATCCGAGGAACTGCGTGGCCGCACTGATCGGGCCAGCGCACGGGCGCGTGGCGAGCTGCTCGAAGCGATCGCTGTGCGCCAGTCCGGCGCCCCGGCGGTGCGCACCCGCATGGATGCGGCCCGGGCGTTGGCCGACGCGGGAGACGACAAGGCGGCTCGCCGCCTGCTGGCTATCGTCGCGGCCGACCCCTACGCGCCCGCGGGCATGGCAACGTCGGCGTCGTCGGCACTCCTCGGTGTGTTGCTCGCCGAGGGAAAGGCTGCGGAGGCAGAACAGGTGCTCGGCGAGCTCTGGTCGTCGCTCGACGCAGACGAACGCGAGCGACAGCGGCGGCGAGTCGCGATGGTCTACGCACGGCGAGGCGACTTTGCGCGGGCCGACACCGTGATTGCGAGAGACTCGAGCGTCGCCGGGTTCGACGTGCGGGGCCGCGTGCGCCTGTTGCAAGGTGATCTGGCTGGCGCCGTGTCGTTCTTCACGCTTGCCGGCCCATATGACGAAGAGCGCGAGCATGCGGTCGAACGGGTCACCCTGCTCACCCTCCTGCAAGCGGTTGAGCGCGATTCGTTGGCGGCGATGGGGGCGGTGATGATGGCACTCGAACGGGGCGACACGACGGCGGCGATCGGCGGTCTCGACCGGATCGCGGCAACGCTTGCACCGCCTGGTGCTGCCGCGTGCCGGTTGCTCGCTGGGCGGCTCGCACTAGGTACATACGACACGACCAGCGCCGCACGCTTGCTGCGCGCAGCCGACCTGGCCGAGTTTCCGGCGACGGCCGCTGCGGCGCGACTGATCCTGGCGCAGATGGATGTGGGGGCGGGTCGCCAGGAGGCGGCGCGGACGCGTCTCGAACGACTCATTCTCGATTTTCCCGAGAGTGCCGTGGTGCCGGAGGCCCGCCGCCTTCGCGACGCACTCGTCGCAACGATCCCGGGAGCAGAACGCTGATGCGCCGCCGCGATTTCGTCCGTGCCACCACCGCCGCCGGTGCACTGTTCATCCCGCGTCCGCGCTGGATCGCTGCGGGACTCGGCCGGCGTGCGTCGTTGGTCGTGCCGATGGATGAAGGCCAGACCGATCATCTCAAGGCCTATGGCGTCGCGTTCAGGGCCCTCGAGCGCGGCGAGCGCGGCGAATGGTTGTTGAATTATCGTGGTGGCGCGTTCCTGTTGCCCGCGTCCGAGGCGGTGCAACGCGACGCCGTGCTGAATGGCGTGAGCATCGAACAGGCCGACGATTCAACCGTGGCGTCCATTCGCGGTACGGTGATGGTATCCAATGCCGACGCCGTGCCACTTGAGAAGGCCCCACGGGTGGCTGTGTATGCGCCGCCCGATGTGGCCCCGTGGGACGACGCGGTGACCATGGTGCTGCAGTATGCGGGGATCAAGTACGAGCGTGTCTGGGATCCCGACGTGATCGGCGACGGGCTCGTGCCGTTCGATTGGCTCCACTTGCATCATGAAGATTTCACCGGACAGTACTCGAAGTTCGTGATCAATTACGCGGGCTCGCCTTGGCTCCAGGCGATGATGGACCTCAATCGCTCGACCGCCACCCGGCTCGGGTTTGCCAGCGTGCCCGAGGCGAAGCGTGCGGTTGCGAAGCGAATCGCCGGGTTCGTCGATCGAGGGGGCTTCCTGTTCGCCATGTGTACGGCCACCGAGACGATCGACCTGGCCCTCGCGAGCGATGGCGTGGATATCGCCGCGGCGTTTGCCGATGGAACTCCGATCGACCCGGGCGCGTCGGCGCGCCTGCAATGGGATCGGACGTTCGCGTTTACCGGGGCACAGCTCGAGGCGTCGCCGTCGCTCGCGGTGTTCAGCGACATCGACGGCCATCAGGTCAACGGGGCCGATCGCCAGCCACTCGGCGCGTTCAGCCTCTTCAACTTCTCCGCCAAGATCGACCCGGTCGCGTCCATGCTGGTGCAGAATCATCGGCAAGTCATTCCCGACTTCTACGGACTGACCACGTCGTTTCGGCGGCGGACGCTGAAGCCGGGTATCACGGTGCTCGCCGACGAGGGCGGTGCACCGTGGGTCAAGTACATTCATGGGGATCGCGGCAAGGGCACGTGGACGTTCTTCGGTGGACATGACCCCGAGGACCCGCAACACGCGATTGGCGATGCGCCGACCGACTTGTCGCAGCACCCCCATTCACCTGGCTACCGGTTGATCCTCAATAACGTCCTCTTTCCCGCGGCGAAGAAGAAGGAACTCAAGACGTAGATGACGTCGGACCGACTCACTCCCGCAGTGCGCGACGTGCTCCGTCGGGAGATCGCCATCGCCCGCGGGAACGAGGTCTGTTTCGTCGCGACCGTGAACGACGACGGGATCCTGACGTCGGCGCGCACCGTCGCACGCGGCACGGCCGATCGGGTGCTCGCGTTGCCCGGCGCGGCGCGGCCCGGAGAGATGTTGCTGCACAATCACCCCGGCGGAAATCTCGAACCGTCGATGGCCGACCTCTCGATCGCCGGCCGAGCACACGATGACGGCATCGGGTTCGGGATCGTGGATAACGCTGGCGAGCAGCTCTATGTGGTGGTGGAGGTGCCGCGGGCGCGGCCAGACGTGCGGCTCGATCCGTTCGACGTGATCGACCTGCTTGGCGAACGCGGCCCGGTGGCCCGGGAACTCGGCGGCTACGAAAACCGACAGAGTCAACGAGACCTCGCTGCGCACCTGGTGGACGCCTACAACGATGGCGGCGTGCTGCTGCTCGAGGCCGGCACCGGCGTCGGCAAGTCGTTCGCGTATCTGGTGCCCGCCCTCGCCTGGGCCCGGGCGAACCACGAGCGCACCGTGGTGTCGACGAACACGATCAACCTTCAGGAACAGCTGGTCGGCAAGGACCTGCCGTTGCTTCGGCGCGCCCTGGGCGACGACGAACACCAGCCGACGTTTGCCTTGCTCAAGGGGTGGCGCAACTACCTGTGCCGCGCCCGTCTCGACATTGCGACCGCCAACCAGCACTCCTTGCTCGAAGCCGACAAGCTCGACGAGCTGATGAACATCGTCGCGTGGGCATCACACACGGCCGATGGAACACTCGCCGACCTGGCCACACCACCGACCCCTGAAGTGTGGGACGAAGTGGGCGCCGAGGCGGACCTCTGCACCCGGATGCAATGTTCGCACTTCGACCGCTGCTTTGTGTTCCAGGCCCGTCGCCGCGCCGCGCAGGCCGATGTGGTTGTGGTCAACCACCACTTGCTCGCGGCGGACCTTGCGGTGCGCCAGGCATCGGACAACTGGGAGGAAGCGGCGGTGCTACCGCCGTACCAGCGGCTGATTCTCGATGAGGCACACCACCTGGAAGATGTCGCGGCGGGCCACCTTGGCATACACGTGAGCAACCGCGGTGTGCGACGTCTGCTCAATCGCCTCGAGCGCAACGGGAAGGGCCTTGTGCCAGCGCTCCAGCGTGAGTTGACGGCGGGCCATGACCTGTTGAGCCGGGCGTCACTCGACTTGGTGCGGGAACGATTGCTGCCGGGGGTGCAGGGTGCGCGCCGTGCCGCGGAGGCACTCTTCCTCAGGTTGCTCAACCACGTCGAGGCCCCTGGCATGCAGCAGCTGAGGCTCGACGACGACTTTGCGCGCCATGACATCTGGAAAGAGGGGCTGTCCGAGGAGCTTGACGCGGCGGTCGGTGCATTTCGCAGTGTCGCCGACGTGGTAGAGACCGTCGCTGATCGAATGGCGCAAGGTGACGTGTCGGAACGACGGCTGCAACTTCTCGCGGAATGTCGCGGCGTGCTCCGGCGACTGACGACGATCAGCGATGGATTGAACGCCACGTTGCGCCCCGGCGCCGGTCGACCGCCCGAGGTGCGCTGGATCGAGCGGACGGGACCGAAGGGTCAGGCACTGCAGCTTGCCGCCGTGCCGCTCGACATGGCGCCGCTGCTGCGCGACCTGTTATTCGACCGGCTCAAGACCGTGGCACTCACCAGCGCCACGCTTGCGGCGGGCGGCGAGTTCTCTTTCCTCGCGTCGCGTATCGGCCTCGCAGGAGATGACTCGCCAGTCACCGTGCAAGAGGTGTTTCCCTCGCCATTCGACTATGTCGAGCATTGCCTGCTGGGTTTGCCCGACGACATCCCGGATCCGCGCGAGAATGAAGCCGCGCACGACGCCGCGGTGGCGCAGGTCGTTTCCGACCTCGCGTGGGCCAGCGACGGTGGACTCTTCGTGCTCTTCACGTCGCATGCTGCACTCCGTCGTACTGCGCAACGCCTGCGGTCGATGCTTGGCGACCGCTTCCCGATTCTCGTGCAGGGTGAGGCGCAACGCGATCACATCGTGCGGCGCTTTCGTGAGGCTGGCAACGCGATCCTCCTCGGTACCGACTCCTTCTGGGAGGGCGTGGACGTGCCTGGTCGAGCGCTCCGCGGGCTCGTCCTGGCCAAATTACCTTTCAAGGTGCCCTCGGAGCCGCTCACCGCTGCCCGTCTGGAGCGGCTCGCCGATCAGGGCGAGGATGGTTTCTACGGATATCTGTTGCCGCACGCGGCGCTCAAGCTGAAGCAGGGGTTCGGCCGGCTCATTCGGGGAGCCACCGACGTCGGCGTCGTGTTGCTCCTCGATCGGCGAGTCGTAACGAAGCGGTACGGTGCGATGCTGCTCGAAGGGCTGCCGCCGGCGGAGCGAGTGATCGGCCCCTGGGCGGCTGTGCGCACCCGATGTGAAGACTTCTTCGCCCGTCACGGGATCGGAGCCGCGACATGATGGTGGTCCAGCCAAGCAAGATCGTTTGTGTCGGGCGCAACTACGCGGCGCACGCGCGTGAACTGGGCAACGAGGTACCCGCTCTCCCGATGCTGTTCTTCAAGCCGCCATCGGCATTGATCGGGCCGGGCGACGCGATCGTGATGCCCGCGGTGTCGTCGCAGGTGGAGTACGAGGCGGAGATCGGCGTGGTGATCGGGCGGCGCGCGCGGAAGGTCGATGCGGCGCATGCGATGGATTACGTGCGCGGCTTCACCTGCGGGAACGACGTCACGTGTCGCGACCTGCAGAAGCCGGATGGCCAATGGGGCCGCGCCAAGGGATTCGACACGTTCTGTCCGGTCGGGCCGGTTGTCGCGGAGGGTCTCGACTGGCGTACGCTCGAAGTGATCGGACGTGTCAACGGCGTGGAACGACAGCGGGCCTCGGCGAGCAGCATGATTTTCTCGATCCCGGTGTTGATCGAATACATCACCGGTGTGATGACGCTCGAGGAAGGCGACTTGATCCTGACCGGCACGCCCGACGGTGTCGGGCGGCTGGCCGCTGGTGACGTGGTCGAAGTGGAAATTCCGGGAGTCGGGGTCTTGATGAATAGCGTGACGGAGGAGTCGGTATGACGGTGCGCATCAGCGAACGGGTCGGCCGGTTGCCCGGATATCCGCTGGCGAAGATTCCGACCATCAAGCGGCGCCTGATTGATGCGGGTGTGGACGTGATCGACCTGGGTGCTGGTGACGCCGACGGCCCGCCACCGCGTGGCACGATCGACGCGTTGAACGTGGCGCTCGAGACGACGGCACACCACAAGTATGGATTTCAACAGGGATTGCCAGCCTTTCGTGAGTCGGCCTCGCGATGGGTCGAACGACGCTTCGGTTCTCGGTTCGATCCATACACCGAGTTGCTGCCACTGATCGGATCGAAGGAAGGTCTGTCGCACCTCCCGTTGGCCGTGTGCAATCCGGGTGACATCGCGATCATTCCGGAACCGGGCTATCAGGCCTATATCGGCGGCGCGATCCTGTCGGGCTGCGACCCCGTGGTGGTGCCGTTGCGCCCGGAGAACGGTTTTCTGCTCGAGCTCGACCGGCTGCCCGAGGCCACGCTCGCGCGCACCCGACTGGTGTACGTCAACTATCCGAACAATCCCACCGCCGCGATCGCGCCGCGCGACTACCTCGAACGCCTGGTCGCGACGTGCCGCAAATACAACATTATCCTGGCGTACGACAATGCGTACTGCGATATCACGTTCGATGGGTATGTCGCGCCGAGCATTTTTGAGATCGCGGGCGCACGCGACGTCGCGATCGAGTTCTTCTCGCTGTCGAAGTCGTTCCAGATGACCGGCTGGCGTCTGGGGTTCTGCGTCGCGCGCCCGGAGTTGATCGACGCGCTCACCAAGGTCAAGAGTTACGTGGACACCGGGCCGTTTCTGGCGCTGCAGCGCGCGGGCGCGTGGACGCTCGACCATGCGGAGGAACTCGTCCGTCCCGTCGCCGCCGAGTTGCAGGCACGTCGGGATGCCGGTGTCGCGGCGCTCAGGGACGCGGGGTTTGCGGTCGCATCACCGTTGGCGGCGATGTACTTGTGGGTACCGCTACCCGACGAGATTCCCTCGGCAGACTTCACCACGCGTGCACTCGAACACGATGGCGTCGTGCTGCTGCCCGGTAGCGGCTTCGGCCCGGGCGGCGAAGGGTTCTTCCGGATTGCGCTCACCGTTCCCGCGGACCGCATTCGCGAAGCGGTGGGTCGGCTGGGTCAAACGCTCGAGGCGTGCCGGGGCGTCGTTGGCACCAGCACCGGCTGAACGGCAGTTCGGCTTCCCGATTGCGCCTCGTGCGCCGTGGTGGGTCTGGCTTCTGGCCACGCTGGCGCACCTGCCGCTGCTCGCACTGCCAACCACCCGCTTTCGGTCGCACGATCCGTCCCGGCCTTCGCTCGTGAACGTGCGTGCCACACCGTTGCGGCAGGTCGAGCGGCTCGTTGCGATACCGTATGAACACAGTGTGCGGGCGCTCGACGCTCCTGCGCGCAACGGGATCGGCGCGACGCGACAGGCGGAGCCGACCGCGTTGGCGCCGACCCGCGTGGCACCGGTGACGCCATCGATACCGCCATCGGATCGCGGGCGAGGTCGTCCGGCTGCAGCCTCGCCGCGGACCGTCGACCCGGTCGCCACGCCGGCTCGGGCTCCGGCCCGGCGCATCGGGCCGGTGTATGCCGGTGGCGCCTTGTGGGTGCGGCCGCTGCCCATCTCGCCGCAGGAGCTCGCGGCCAGACTTCGCGAGCGGACCCACGGCGAGAAGGTCGATAGCGCGGTCACGGCAATCATCCAGGACTATCTTGATCGTCTTGCACTCGACGAGGCAGGCCGACCAGCGCCCTTGCCCAGCTGGACGACGACGATCGGCGGCAAGACCGTGGGCATCGATTCCAAATGGATCTACCTTGGTCCGTTGCGCGTGCCGGCGTTCCTGCTGGCGCTGATCCCGCTCGGGGTGCAGGCCAACCCGACCCAGGCAGACATGAACCGGAAGCTGAATGCCATGCGCGAGGACCTGATGGACGCGGCGCGCCGTGCAGGCAATTATGCAGACTTCAAGGCGGCGGTCGGCCAGCTGCGCGAGCAGACGCAGCGCAAGCGTGACATGGACAAGGCACAGCGCACCGTGCCAGCCGATACAGGTGGACACTGATGAAACTGATCGACCGGGAAGAAACTATCGTGGTCGTGACCGCAGCGGATCTCGAGCCGGACCACTCCGATCGGATCGCCGCGGAAATGCTGCAGGTCGAGATCGCACGGCGCGGGGCGGGCCATCCGTATCGCCGCGCCGTGGTGGTGACCGATATCGCGTGGTTCGAGACGCCCGCATTTCACGCGAGCCCCACACTCGCGATTGGCGGACCGGGCGTCAATGGGGTATCGGGCCGGTTCGGTGCCGACCTGCCGACGGTGTGGAGCGACGCTGATCGCGTGATCATTCAGGCCGATCTTGGTGACGGCGTCCGCCGGGCAGCGCTCTGGGGCATGGACCGTGCGGCGACCGCTGCCGCCGTGGACGCGTTCATCGCGCGGGGCTGGCTCGACGAACTGCTCGACCGATGCTGGCGGTTCCGGGCGGGGGCGTTTGCGTGAGCGGCTATCGACTATTGACCATCGACTAATACCCCGTCGAGCCTTCCGCCGCTCGGCGCATCCGCCCCAAACTCTCCTCCCGCCCGACCACCACCAGCAATTCCGGCACTGGTTCCGACACGGTCCCACCCGTCAGCGCCACGCGAATCGGTTGCATGACGTCGCCCAGTTTGAGGCTGCTGCTGTCGGCCAAGGCGCGCAGCGTCGCCTCGATCGTTGTTGCGTTCCAATCCGCTGCTGCGATGCGCCCTGTGGCATTGAATGCCAATAGCAGGTTGTTGCTGTAACTCGTGCCCAGCTTGGCGATCAGCACGGCCCCCTTCTCGTCCGGCTTCACGTGTGATGCATCGATGCGCGCCGCCACCTGCTCGGCGATGTGGGTCACGGTGCGCGCGCGCGCCTTGACGGCGTCGATCACTGGCCGCAGGTCACGCGTTCCGGCGTCGACGCCGAGCACACCGAGTTGCCGAACCACTGGGGCAAGCAACTCGTCTGCCGAGAGGCGCGAGAGATACTGGCCGTTCATCCACTCGAGCTTCGTCGTGTCGAAGACGGCGGCCTTTGTCTGGATCGCCTCGAGCGAGAAGCGGGCGATCATGTCGGCCTCGGGCACGATCTCGTCGTTGTCACCCGGCGACCACCCCAACAATGCCAGGAAGTTGCGCATCGCGGCCGGCATGATTCCCATGTCCTGATAGTCGCCCACCGCCGTCGCGCCGTGACGCTTCGAGAGTTTTTTCCCGTCCCGGCCAAGAATCATCGGCACGTGCGCGAAGACCGGTGGAGCCACGCCAAGCGCACGATAGAGGGCAACCTGCTTGGGTGTGTTGGAGATGTGGTCGTCACCGCGGATGACATGGGTGATGGCCATGGCGATGTCATCCGACACGACCGCCATGTTGTAGATCGCCGATCCGTCGGAACGCAGAATGATGAAGTCATCGAGGTCGCGGCCCTGCCATGAGATCCTGCCGTGCACGGCGTCGTCCCAGGCGATCTCTTCGTCGGGCACCGCAAACCTGATGGCATAGGGCATCCCGGACGAAATACGGCGCGCCTGCTCGTCGGTGGGCAACTCCATCTCGGCGCGACGATAGCGGAACGTCGCGCCGAGCTTCCTGGCACGCTCGCGCGCGGCGTCGAGCTCGTCCGGCGTGACGAAGTCCTTGTAGGCGTGCCCTGCTGCGAGCAATCGCTCCGCATCGGCGCGATGACGGTCGCCATACGTACCCTGGAAGTGTGGCCCTTCATCCCACGTGATGCCGAGCCACGTCATGCCGTCGAGAATGACCTGCGTGTGTGCGTCGGTGCTCCGCTCCTTGTCGGTGTCCTCGATCCGCAGCACGAACGTCCCGCCGGTGTGCTTCGCAAAGAGCCAGTTGAAGAGCGCCGTTCTGGCGCCGCCAACATGCAGGTATCCGGTGGGGGATGGCGCGAAGCGGACGCGTGGGGTGGGCATTCGGAGCTCGGCGGGACGGGGCCATGAGGCCGTGGGCCGTGGGGCGCGCACCGTAGGGGCAAAGCGTATGTTTTGCCCCTGCACCGACCCACGGCCCACACGGAGCGAGAGGGATTCGAACCCTCGTTAAGGAGTTTCCCCCCTAAAACGGTTTAGCAAACCGCCGCCTTCAGCCACTCGGCCATCGCTCCAGCGAGGGGGCAAGATAGTGATGCGAGAAGCGGGAGGCGAGAAGCGCTGTCATCCCTCCACTCCGGTGCCTACGGCCGGGAAGACACTGGCCCACGTCTCACCCCTCTGACAATTTCTCGCACCGCTTCGGCGAGGGTCGGCCCGGCTCGCGCGAAGAGATCGCCTGGGACCTCGATGATCCGACCAGCTCGCACCGCATCGAGGTCGCGCCACCCCGAACGGCCCCGAAACTCGGCGAGGCGCTGACCGGCACGGTCGCCGGTGGAGGTGATGATCCACTCAGGCTGGCGCGCCGAGATTGCTTCCATCGAGATGGTGGGCCACGGCGCGACGAGATCGCCAAACGCATTGCGCAAGCAGGCGAGGCCGAGGAGCTCATGCATCCAGGTGCCGCTCCCGGCGGTCATCGGTGGATCGGACCAGAGCACCAGCATTGCGCTCGCGGGCGGTTTGCCATGGTCGCACGACGCACGGGCCGCGGCAAGCTCACCGCGCAGGACGCGGGCGAGTGAGTCCGCTCGCTGCTCCCGACCAACCAGGGTGCCGAGCAACGCGAGGTTGCGCAATAGGTCGGCGGTGTCGGTGGTCTCGAGGGAGATCACGGGAATATCGAAGGGTTCCAGGGCTCGCTGCAGCCTGACGGAGCCGCCGCTGCGCCAGCCGATGATCACGTCAGGCGTGAGGGCGGCGATCGCTTCGGGGCTGGGGTCGAGTCCGCCACCGATCGAGGGAAGGGCGGCGAGTTGTGGCTGTCGATCGAAATCGGTTCGTGCGACGATCCGATCAGCCACATCGAGGAGGACCAGCCACTCGGTTGCTGTCTGCATGGTGGAGACGATCCGTCGTACCGGCAGCTGGGAGATCGTGATTGGACGACCTTCCGGGTCCTCGAACTGTCCCGTGCCCACAGCGGTTGGCGCTGCCGGGCGAGACGCGATGTCACGCGGGGATGCGTCACACGCCACGAGCGCCGCAACCAGCGCGGCGCCCGCAATTCTGCTCGTCATGGCTCGGACTTCATCCCGGGGATGGGAAGGTCTTTCGCGTTGAGCAGTTTGTAGTCGTCGGGCACTGCAAAGAACGCGGCGGCCGGCGCCGACTTCGACATCGATATGAGTTCCATCACGACCGACTTGCTGGAGGTGGCAATGCGCACCGGGAACATGGTGCGTCCACCGAAATACTCCGCGGACTTCTTTTTCATGGCGTCATCGACCTTGTAGCGCTTGGCCAGCCAATCACTGAGGGCGAATGGCGCGGCCTTGCTCTCGATCAAGCACATCTGGAGCGTGTCCGGTGGCGTCGCCGTCGAATCGGCCGGCATCGCCGCCTCCCAGTCCTCGCACTGGATCCCGGCCACAGTGGACTTCGTTTCCATCGACCACGGAGCTATCTCGATTCCGTTGTCCTTCACGTCAAGCTTGTCACTGTTCGCCGCAACGATCGAGTCGACATTCGGGATCATCATCGGAAGGCGGTAGCCTGTTGGTGGCGTCGATCCGCTCCCGGGGGCGAGCATGCCTGCCAGCATCGCACGAAACGACGCGGGCACTCCGAC
>JANMSC010000269.1:0-8077 GCA_031388885.1 Gemmatimonadales bacterium
TGGCAGCGCGCCGGGTCGAGGTCGACGAGGTCGAACAAGTGCTCGCGCATGAAGCGGTGGTACGAATGGATCGAGTCGCGATCCATCGGCCAGTACTCGTCGAGGTTGAATGTGGTGACGTTCGCGAACGAGAGGCCATCGTCGCGGTGCATTCGCACGAGCTCGTGGTAGATGCCGACGGGCGTTGACCCCGTTGCCAGGCCGAGGACGCAGGGCCGGCCTTCACTCGCGCGGGTACGGATCAGGGTCGCGATGCGCTCGGCCAGGGTGCGGGCGAGGCGTTCGGGTGGATCGAGGATCTCGACCGGGAGGCGTTCGCGGCGGCGGGACGTGGGCATGGTCAATGATACCGGCGTAACACGCGAGGGCCGAGAAGCGAGAGGCGAGAAGCGAGAAGCGAAGCGCAGGCGGCGGGCATCGCGCACGACACCCGGTTATGATGGCTTTCGCGCTTCTCGTCAACCGTGCACCGGAGTTTGGATGTCTCTCCCGTCGCCCTACCGCAGCCTCCCCGTCGAGCGCCGTCTCGCGCTGGTGACGCACGACATCACGGCGAGCCGCGAATCGCGCGATGCGTACATCCAGCGGCTCGTGGCCAGGGGGGGCGGGTTCCGGCCGGAGACGCTGCGGAAGTGGAAGGTCGAGCAACTCGCGCGCGAGATCGTGCGGCGCAATATCGAGACGCTTCAGGACGAGGTCGGCATGCTGCAGGCCCTGTACGTGGAGCTCGAGCCGCAGATCCAGATCCAGTTCCTCGACGCCGCGGGGGTCGCACACCAGAACGGCCAGATCCCCGAGGACCTGACCGCTCCGTTCGCCCAACCGGATGCTATCGGCCGTGCTGCCCAGCTCGTGCAAGAGACGCACGGCGATGATGGTCGCCGCTATCTCCGCACGATCGCCCTCTACAACGGCGAAGCGTGGCCCGGCCTCGACGGCGTCATCGAGAGCGGCCGCGTCGCTGGCAGCGTGTAGGTGAGCCGCATCCGGCGCGGGAACGGGCTCAGCGCGCGCTGCTCGTCCTGCGACGCTCGGTAGACACCGAGCGCCATCGCGCCGATGATCACGCTCAGCACCGCTTCGATCTCGTTAATCGCAAAAACCGCGTGCATGAGCGCATCGACGTGCGGCTCGAGCCGGAACAGGCCGAGCCCGAGCATCACCACGCCGAACACGGCGCAGTAGAACCGGGCGCCGCCGCGGAGGGCGACCCACACCCCGCCCGCCCCCAGGGCGACGGCGATGCCGGCGTGGAGGACGTTGGTGTCGAACGCGCCGAAGACGACGGGCGAGGCGAAGCCCCAGGCACCCTCGATCGTCAGCAACAACCCCATGAACAGGGCAAAGTATTGGGCGAGCATGGCGGTTACCGTCCCCTGCCGACAGGTGTATCGGGTTGAGTTGAGATCCCGGTTTCATGTGGGGGACGGTTGTGGTGCGGGGGGATGCACGTCGGGGTGGGCGGGGGCATCGTTGCGCGGGCCACGCCCGGGGTTCGCGACGGGGCGTGATCGTCGGGGGTCGCGATGATTGGTGGGGCGTTGCGCGGGCCACGCCGGGGTCCCGCGCGACGCGCGGATCGTCGTTGGTCGCGATGATTGGTGTAGGGGCAAAGCGTACGCTTTGCCCCTACCGCCCGCATGCGTCCATCGTCGGCCGCGGCGGGGGATGCCGGCATCGCGCGTTTCCGACCCGCCCGCATGCGTCCATCGTCTTTGCCCCTACCGCCCGCGTTCAACGGATCCCCGACGCATTCGAATCCGGCTCGTCAACGGGGTTGAGCTCGCGAACGTCCCCGAATGCCGCTCAACTCAACCGGCCGACACTCGATACGGTTATCGGGGTACCGGTACACGCGTCGTGGCTGGTACTTCATCACGATGTGCACGGCCGACCGGGTTCAGATGTTGGCGCGCCTGCGTCGCAACGCGCTTGAACTCACCGCCGCGGGTCGAATCGTTGCCGATGCATGGGCCGACTTGCCGTCCCGGTTCCCCCACATTGCCATCGATGCGTTCGTTGTGATGCCCGATCACATTCACGGGATCATCGTGATTCGCCGGCGCCCCCAATCCACCATTCGGGGCACGTTGCGGACGCATCGCGGAAGCATTCCCGGTTCTTTGCCGGCGATCGTTCAAGCGTTCAAGTCGATGTCGACCCGTCGCATTCGATCCGAGGTCGATCGGAACGCGCGAGTCTGGCAACGCAATTATTACGAGCGCATCGTTCGTGATGACGACGCGATCACAGCGATCCGGCGGTACATCGTGAATAATCCGGCGAAATGGATCGCGCGGTACGGGTGAGCGACGGCGAGTTCACATCCGCGATTCCACCGCCGCGATTGTTTCCGTCTCCGCCCGCTGTGCCGCCTCCACGATCGCTGCCCCCCGCGCCACGACATCATCGGCCCACGCACGGTCCTTCAACTGCGCCGCGTTGATCTTGACGTTGAGATACGCGCCCATCACCGCCGTGCGCGCGCACAACGCACCAACCCCCGCGTCGCTGACCGAACTCTCCTGACCATGCTCGGCCATCGCCCGAATCATCGTCATGCTGTCGAGTGAGACTTCCATGACGCGCAGCGGCACCAGCGTGGCCTCCTTGGTCGCCGCCTGGATCGCCGCGGTACGCGTCGCCTTTTCGGCGTCGCTCCCCTTCGCGAGCCCGAACGCCGCCATGACGCGGGAAAACGCCCTGGTGTCTTCATCGACCAGCGCGAGCAGCTCCTGGGCGTGACGTTGCCCCGCATCGGCGTGATCTGAGAACTCCTTCCAGCGATCGTCCCAGCCGCGTTTGTGGCTCGAGAGGTTGGCCACCATCGTGCCAAGTGCCGCACCCAGTGCGCCGACATAGGCAGCAATCGAGCCGCCACCGGGTGCGGGTGACTCGCTCGCGGTCTCCTGCATGAAGTCGCCGAGCGACATTGTGACCAGCGGCGACGTCACATCGTCGCGCAACAAGTATTCGATCACCCGCTCCTCCGGCGTGAATGGACCCAGGTCGTCGAGACCAAGTGAACGGACAGCGATGCGTACCAACTCCTGCTCCGACACACCCGTGCTCCGCTGCTGCTTCTCGAGGAAGTAACGCCCCGCATCGGTGAGGCACTTGAGCGGGACGAGGCCAACGAGTTCCGATCCCGTGACCCGTATTCCACGCGCGGCGGCGGCTCGACAGACCTCGTCGAACGCAACGTGAATCGGCGTGACGTTGATGTTGGTGAGATTGATCGAGACCTGCGCCTGGCCGTACTCCTCGATGAACCAGCCGATTGCCTTGACGGCCTTGAGCGTGCCCGGTTGCTGTACCGAGTCGCCCGAGGCGGTGGTGACGGTGCGACCGGCTTCACGCACATCAAACGCCACCGCATTCGCCCGCCGGGTTGAGGTGGTGTTGAGGTTGACGTTGTAGGCCACGAGAAAGTCGCGCGCTCCGATGACCGTGGCGCCGCGGCGCGCGTCGAATGTTGCTGGCCCGAAGTCGGGGTGCCATTCAGCACGTTCCATTTTTCGCGCGAGTCCTTCATACTCGCCCGCTCGAATCACCGACAGGTTCCCGCGCGCTGAGTCGGGTTGGGCCGCTTCGTAGAGGTACACCGGCAATGCCAACTCACGGCCGACCCGCTCGGCGAGCTTCGTGGCGTACTGCACCGCTTCGGCCATTGTGACGCCGCTGATCGGGATCAGCGGACACACGTCGGTGGCCCCCATCCGCGGATGCTCGCCGGTGTGGGTGCGCATGTCGATCAGTTCGCCAGCGGTGCGGATTGCTCGGTAGGCCGCCTCGACGACGGCGTCAGGTTCACCGACAAACGTTACCACCGTACGGTTGGTCGCCTTGCCGGGATCGACGTTGAGCAGGCGCACACCGGCGACCGCTTGAATGGCGTCCGTGATCTGCTTGATGACCGCGGGGTCACGGCCTTCGGAAAAGTTGGGGACGCATTCGAGCAGGCGGGGCATGCGATACCGTGGCTGGGGTCGGGATGGAAAATAGACCCCGTCCCCAGCGAAGGCATCGGCGGTGCGTCGGGCATGCCCGACGCTTATGCGAGTTCTTGTGCTGCCGCCTCGGATTCGTCCCAGAAGGACTTCTCGAGCACGTCGTTCACCGGGCCGAGCGCCGTGACCACTTTGCCCGCCCACTCGACGTAGGCCTTCCGACGCTTGGTGGACCACTTCTTCGACGGCGCGATCCGCACATCGCGCACGTTGCAGAGTTTGTCGGCCAGCTTGATCAGCTTGGCGCTGGGCGTGAGGTTCGGCGCGTGATCGATCTGTGCCTGTTTCCGCTCCTTGCGGGAGAGCGACGCGTCGTCGCTGCACTCGAGCACGAGCTCTGCCACCTTCGCGCCAAACCGCTCGGCGATCTCACCGGCGGTGCTGTCGGTGGCTTCGAGGGCGTCGTGCAGGAGCGCGGCGGCAAGCGTGGCCGGATCGTCGTTTCCGGCCGTGACCGAAATCTCACGAGCCACTTCCAGCAGGTGGTTGATGTACGGTGCGCCGTCGCAGTGTTTGCGGCGCTGGTCGGCGTGGCGGGCGGCGGCGAATGCGGCCGCATCGAGAACGAATGAAGAGAGTGACGGCACGAGGCTTCCATCCAGGGTATGGGTTCGGTGATGCCGGGCGGCGGCCGCGTTCCAGGACCGACGAGCGGTCTGGCGGGACGGCACGCGATAGGGGGAAAGTGTAAGAGCGTCAACCGTCATAGATTGTACCAATGCCTCCGAAACGTGATCCTAGTCGATTGGGCGGTATCAAAAAACGGGTGAAAGACCCACACGTCGCCATTTCCCATGAACTCAGCGCTCGTCACCCCCGCCTCGCGCGACTGGTCGAATTGACCCATCCGCTCGAACGGACGATTCCGGACAGCCGCCCCATCACCCATCTCGCTATAAGGACGATCGTGAGCCAGCTTGTCTCCACGGCTGCCGCCCGGACCATCATGGCGAGGCTGCTCGAAGCCCACGGTTCGATGGAGGGAATCGTAATCTGGGCGATGGCGACGCCGGAGGACGACCCGCCGAGTCATTCGCTCTCGCGGTCGAAGCGAAAAGCGATCGCGCATTGGGGTCGGTTCGTCGAAGCGGGTGGCGATCCAAGGGATCGGTGGGGCGGGCTCGAGGCCGACGCGCTACTCGCCGAGATCATGGAGTTGCGGGGTTTCGGGCCGTGGAGCGCGCACATGCTGGCGATCTTCGGGTTCGGTCATCCAGGCATCTGGCCCGAGGGCGATGCTGGCGTGATGCGGGCCGTGCGCGTGGTGTTCAAGGGGATGAAGCCGGCCACGATTCGGCGGCTGATCAAGGGGCACGAGACCCACGTCGCCATCAGTTGCTGGGCACTGCTCGACAAGAACGTGCTGGCGGAGTTCTAGCGATACTACGAGTTGGGTAGGTTGTTATCTCATCACTGCTTTCGTCACTGGGCCCGGGAGACCACGATGGACGTCAACCTGTACACCGTTCCCGAGTTCGGCGACATCGCCCTGCTCCTCGGATTCTTCGTGATGGTGTTCTTGAGTACGCGGTTGCTGGCGCGGGTGCGGGGGCATCGGGACTGACGGTCATCCTGAGCCGCAGGCGAAGGATCACTTCCGAACGCTTGCCAACACGACCGCGGAGGTCCTTCGACTGCGCGCCGGTTCCACCGGCGCTTCGCTCAGGATGACAACTACGGCCCCACCAAAATCGTGTACTGCCACTCCCCCGTGAGCGGCGTCACCTCTGCTGCGGGCACCGCGATCGAAATCTTCGGGCCAGTGCGCGTCCCATCGGTCGAGCGATAGAGGTCCATCGTCGTGGCCGGTGTGAGCTTCCAGTAGCCGAAGATCTTGGGCGCCGGATCTTCGAACGACGATATGCAGTCCTCACAGAACGCCGGGTTGGTGCGCACCGGGAAGTCGAGCAGCACCTTTGATGTCGAGATGTTACGAATCACCGGCAGGAAGTACGTGGTCCCATTGTTCAGCACATTGTCCACGACATACGCGAAGGTCGACCCTTGCACGGGGTTCACGACCGTGCCGAGCAGGTCGGTGATGGTCTCGCCCTGCGTGCCCGCTGGCGTCAACCGCCACGTGATGGTGCCCATCGGCAGGAGGGGACGCTCGACGATGCCAACTGAACTCGCGGGAATCGATCCGACCGGAACACCGTTGACCACGATGTCGATCGAGTAGCGCAGGTAGTTGGTGACCTCGATCCGGAACTTCGCCACCGGCACGGCGGTCACCCGGACCACGACTTGACGTGCAATGCCCTCGACGGTCGCGATCAACAACGTGCTGCCGATCGACACCGCCGTGACGAGCCCGGTTGCCGACACCGTCGCGACCTCCGGTACAAAGGAGCTCCACGTGACGGTGCGATCAGTCACGGGGATCCCGAACTCGTCCTGAATTTGCGCCGCAAACTGCACCGTCGAGCCGATGACCAGGTTGGCGGAGTCGGGCGTGATGATGATGTTGGCAATCAATGCGGGAATGACCGCAACGACGGCTGTGCCGGTCGTGCCCGCGACCGTTGCCGTGATGACCACCGGTCCGCCTGGTGAGATGCCGAGGACAAGGCCGTCGGGCGTGACCAGGGCAACCGTGGGATCGCTCGTGGTCCAGGTGACCTGACGAAGCAGTACGTTGCCCTGCGCGTCACGGACCACCGCGGTCGCGCGCACGGTGTCGCTCACCTTGAGCAGCTCGGTGTGCGCGAGTGTGACCGTGATGCTGGCAGGTGGTGACAGCGTCACGGTGACCGCGACCGTCGCACTCTTGTTTGCGGCAGTCGCGGTGACAGTTGCGGTGCCGGGTGCGACGCCGAATACCTCGCCCGTTGTGGAAACTGCGGCGATCGTCGGTGCAGACGTCGTGAACGACAGCGGAATGTTGGTGATCACCTCACCGCCCACTGCGATCAGCCGCGCCGTGACGAAACGCGCCTCGCCCACCCCGAGGGCCAACGTGATGGGGTCGACAACAACGCGATCGGGCACGGGGCCAGGTGGCGGTGGTGGAGGCGGAGGCGTGATCGGATCGCCGCCTCCACCGCTGCATCCAGCAATGACGACCAGCGACGCGGCCGCGATCGCTCGACCGCGACTTGCGAACCGCGAGAGAATCACTTGGCAGCGGCGACCGTGAGATCGCGGACGTGCAGGTCGAGGAAGTGGTTCACGCGCATGCCGACGACGCCATCCACGTGCACCTCCGTGCGCGGCTTGGTGGCGACGGCAACGTCGTTGACCTTGAACACCACATTGTCAGACCCCGCTTCGACTCGCAGCACGTTGAGCGCGTTCGGCCCCCCTTCCTTCCACAGCGTGATGGCGTCAGACGCAGTCCACGGAATGATGTCGGCCGTGGTGGCACCATCACGCGACTTGATCAGGAACTCGCCATCATTACGAATCATGAAGTACGTGTACTGTTGCCCGGCGCCGACGAGGTCCTTGCCACCGACGACAATGCCGTACGCTTCATGATGGGTGGACTTGGGGGGGAAGAAGTACACCGCCATCTGCGCGGCGTAGTTGCCGGTACCGGTCATGCCCGGATGAAACATCACGCCCGACAGCGGGCCGGTGGTGACGTGCCAACCCGGCTTCATTTCGACAAACATCAGCTTCGACGCATCGCCCGGCCCATCGGCGCGCACCTGCCAACCGAGGGTCCGGGCGTCGGGAAGCTTCGGAGCCTCCTTGGCCTGGGCGGTCAGGACCGCGGGAGCGGTGCACACCGTGGCAGCGAGCAGCAGGTAGCGCATGGAACCCTCTCTGATGGGCGTTGAACGTGAGTACTCGCGAAAGTTACCGCATCGGGGCGGGAGTGGGGTGCTCTCCCATTCTGCATCGTTCGGGGATTCCTTTCCGGCCATGATCGCCCCCGAACCCCCGCCGCAGCCCCTTCTCCTGTATGACGGCAAGTGCGGATTCTGCGGCTGGACGGTGCGCTTCGTCCTGCGCCACGACCGCTCCGCCGCGTTCCGGTTCGCACCGCTCGCGTCGGAGGCGGGACAGGCGCAGCTCACTCACTACGGCGTGGAGCCGGCGATCGATTCGATCATCGTGAT
>JANMSC010000309.1:0-1520 GCA_031388885.1 Gemmatimonadales bacterium
GAGCATCGCCATCGCGGCATCGATGCCGATCACGACGCCGGCCGGTCCCACCTCGGCGGTCGCCTGAAGGGCGACAGCCCCGGTACCCGTGCCGACATCAAGTACGCGAGCCCCGTCTGGCAGCCGGAGCAGCCTAACGAGGTCGCGCGCTGGCAGCCCAAACTGGAGCGGTGCCGCCACGCGGTTGTACACCGACGCGACGCGCGGATCGGCGTACGGCGAATCAATCATGCGTTGTCGGCGCGACGCGCGACCCGGGTCGAGGTTCGACCTGCGCGCCAACCAGTCAGTCGTGATGAGAACCTGTGACATGACGTTTGCGACCATACATCCTCCTTCGATGGATTGCGCGATTGTCGACGGCACTGGTTCGCCCGGCAATGCGCGGTCGATGAGGATTCGATGAATTCCTCGTGAGGCCGCCTATAATTGCCGCCGTGGCGCGCCTGCGGTTTGACCTTTTCGAGCTGGATCCGGCGAACGGCGAACTGCGCAAAGGCCGCGCGCTCATCAAGCTCCAGCCTCAACCCTTGAAAGTCCTCTCGCTGCTCGCCAGCCGCGCCGGGCAACTCGTGTCGCGAGTAGAGATCCAGAAGCAGATCTGGACCGACGACACGTTCGTGGACTTCGACCAGGGTTTGAATTACTGCATCCGGCAGATCCGGGCGGCGCTGTGCGACAACGCCGAGACGCCGCGATTCATCGAGACCGTTCCGCGACGCGGGTACCGCTTCCTGGCGGGCGTCGAGGAAGTCTCGACGGCGCCGGCCGCGGGGCGGCGCGTCATGCTGGCGGTGCTGCCGTTCGAGAACCTGAGCGGCGACGAGGAACAGGAGTACTACAGCGACGGCCTCACCGACGAAATGATCTCGCAACGGGCCCGACTGAACCCGCAACGACTCGGGGTGATCGCGCGAACGTCGGCGATGAAGTACAAGCACACGGACAGCAGCATCGACATCATCGGCCGGCAGTTAGGAGTGTCGTACATCTTGGAGGGGAGCGTTCGTCGCAGCGCAAACCGTGTCCGCGTGACCGCACAGCTCGTTCAGGTCAGCGACCAGAGTCACCTCTGGGCCCAAAGCTACGATCACAATCTCGGCGACATGCTCGCGCTGCAGAGCGACGTGGCCCACGCCATCGCCAACGAGATCCGAGTGCAGCTGACGCCCCAGGAAAGGATACGGCACGCGAATCCCCGGCCGCTCGATTCCAGCGCATACGAGGCGTACCTCAAGGGCCGGTACTTCTGGAACAGAAGAACCCGGGAGTCGCTGCAGAAAAGCGTCCGGTACTTCGAGCAGGCGATCGAAATCGATCCAGGGTACGCATCGGCATACGCCGGTCTTGCGGACGTCCATCTCACACAGTTGGACTACAACTACCTGCCGCCGCGCGACGCGTTCGCGCTAGCCAACCGGGTGGTGCTCGACGCCCTGCGGCTCGACGACACCCTCGCAGAGCCGCACACGTCGCTCGGACATCTGCGGCTGCACCAGTTCAACTGGGCCGCCGCCGAG
>JANMSC010000311.1:0-2022 GCA_031388885.1 Gemmatimonadales bacterium
CGGGCGCGGCCATCGGCATGGCGCTAGCGGGGCTCCGGCCGATCCACGTGCACATCCGGGTCGACTTCCTCATGCTCGCCATGAACCAGATCGTGAACGTGGCTGCGAAGACACACTACATGTATGGCGGGCGCGAGAGAGTGCCGCTGGTGATCCGCGCCATCATCGGCAGGAGCTGGGGCCAGGGGGCTCAGCATTCGCAGGCCCTGCACTCCTTCTTCATGCACGTGCCCGGTTTGCGCGTCGCCGCTCCAGTGACCGCCTACGACGCGAAGGGCTGCCTGATCACTGCCATCAGAGACGACAATCCCGTCATCTTCATCGAGCACCGCCTGCTCCATGGGCTCCAGAGCGAGGTCCCCGAGCAACCATACGAATGTGCACCCGGACGCGCGCGTCTCGTGGCGCACGGCACAGATGTGACCCTCGTGGGCATCTCCTACATGGCCGTCGAGTGTCTTCGCGCTCGCGAGTACCTCAAGGAGAAGGGGATCAGCGCGGAGGTGATCGACCCAGTGTGGCTGAGTCCCCTTGACATGGGAACGATCTCCGCGTCGGTGAGCCGGACGCGCCGCATGCTAGTGGTCGACACCGCTTGGTTGCCGTGTGGAGCAGGCGCCGAGATCATCGCGGGCCTCGTGGAGTCGCTCGGTTGCGGGGACGATCTCCGCATGCGGCGGATGGGGTTCGCGCACTCCAGCTGCCCACCGACACCAGGTCTCGAGGCACGCTTCTACCCGGATGCAATGTCCATCGCATCGGCGGCCTATGCCATGGTGAGCGGCGATCCTCAACCCTGGATCCCCGAAGAGAGGGCCGACCTGCGCGCTGTTGAGTTCAAGGGGCCGTTCTGATGTCAATCGGGACGGCGAAGCTCGACCTCCTGCTTGCTGAGGGTCAGGCCGTGGCCGAAGCGGTGGGATTGGCTCCGCTACAGGACAAGCACGTGGTGGCCTCGGGTGCCAGCGGGCTGATCGGCAGCACGTTACTGGCAAGCCTGGCCGCGGCGTGCTTGCGCGGCATTCGCTTCGATGTGACTCTGCTGCTGCGCTCCCAGCCAGAGGGCGAAGTCGCTGACCTTGCCGAGGTGTGCGGAGCACAGATCATCCTGGCTGACCTCTCCGGATCGCGCGTCACCCTGGGTCGCCCGGCGGACGTGCTCATTCATGCGGCCGGTGCATCGGCGCCCCTGCAGTTCATGAAACGGCCCCTCGAGACTCTGGCCATCGGAGCCTGCGCAACCCTGCACCTCCTCAAGACGGTCGCGCCCGGAGGCCGTTTTCTGTTCGTGAGCTCGACGGAGGTCTACAGCGGGCTGGATGGGCGTCTCGCTACCGAGGCCGACATCGGCACCACGACGCCCATGCACCCGAGGGCAAGCTACATCGAGGCCAAGCGCGCCGGCGAGACGGCCTGCATGGGCGCCCGCGCCGAGGGTATCAACGCTGTGGCAGCGCGTGTGGGCATGACCTATGGACCGGGCACCCGAGCCGGAGACACTCGCGTGATCAACCGTCTCATCGAGCAAGCCCTTGGCACTGGGCGCGTCGAGCTCCTCGACGGCGGTGAGGGGGTGCGAACGCTGTGCTATGTGGCAGACACCGTCGAGCTCCTCTGGCGAGCGGCACTGGACGGCAAAGCGCCCATCTACAACATCGCCGGCCCATGCGAAACGACGATTCGCGAGCTTGGTCGCACGATATGCAGTCTGACTGACGCCGAGCTCGTCATTCCGCAGTCCGCCAAGAGCGTCCCCGGTGCACCGGGAACCGTGCGCGTTGACGTCTCACGGGCCACCCAGGAGTTCGGGAAGTCCAATTGGGTGTCGATCGAAGAAGGCCTGTCTCGCACCCTTGTCTGGCAGCGGCTGCTGTACTCGTGAGAGTCCGGGCTGTGACCGGGGCACATCAAGAGGACGTCGTCAGCGACGAGGACGTTGAGTCAGCGACGTCCTTTCCCCCCGGTTTCCCATGAGCGAAGCCACCCAGCCTCCGAGCGACCACCCGCAGGTTGGTGACGTGC
>JANMSC010000375.1:0-3925 GCA_031388885.1 Gemmatimonadales bacterium
GCGTGGAGCGCGTCGAGCAATGCCGCGACGCCCGGTAACGCGCGCACCACATGACCGTCGCCTGCGAGCCGTGCGTCGAGGTGCCCGAGATACCGATCGAGCACCACGCGAATCTGCTCGGGTGTTGCGCGCTCGCCCAGACCGGCCGCATCGTACAACTCGGCGACGATCTGCGGATCGGTCTTGCCGTCGAACCGGACGCGGTCGAAAAAATCAAGATCGGCAAACTCCTCGGCGAACGCCTCACGGATCGCGTGGCGTCCAGCAGAGCTGCTTGTCAGAAGCGTGCCGTCGATGTCGAAGAGAACCAGATGCTGCATCAGCTGAGGCGACGCACCGCAACAACCCGGTCACGAAGCGCCCCGGCTCGCGTACCTGCCCCCCATGGCTCGCGCGTCACCCGGCCGGTCTCGACCGTCGCGTGGACGATGGTGTCGTGGCCGGCCACGATCGCGACATGAGTGATCGTCGGTGTGTCCTGCCCGCGGAAGAAGAGCAGGTCGTCGGTGCATACCGCGCCCTCGCCGACATCCGCACCGTTCCCGGCTTGCATCCGTGCGTCGCGCGGCAACGGAATTCCGCGCACCAGAAACGTCGTCTGCACGAGGCCGGAGCAATCGATTCCGGACGCGGTGAGGCCGCCCCACTGGTAGGGCGCGCCAGCAAACTCACGCCAGGCCCAATCGGAGGCTGGCATGCCCCGCGCGTGGAGGAGAATATCGGCAAACGGCCGAATTCGTCCGGAAAGGATTGCGCCGGCGCTTCCGTCAGGAAGCCGGACACGATCAGGGCCTTCGAGCTGAACCCGCGCTCGATGTGGGGCGCGGCACGCCACCCCCGCACTGCCTTCGATCAACGCGCCTTCCGACCACGCAGCCGTCGCGAGCCAGCCTTCGACCTCGTTGAGATCGGTCACACGGACGTATCCCCGGTGGAGCCACCCTTCGTAGTCATCCAGCAACGTGTGCACCCGGTAATACGCATCGCGCCGCTCGAGCACGGTCGCACCTTCCCCCAGCACGAGTTGCGACAGCTGCTCTGAAGCGAGCGACGGCGCCGCCAGTAGTGGCGCGACCGCCGACGTGACGAGAACCCCACTGTTCACGCCGGGCGGCCTTTCGCAACACACCCCCGGCAGCGTGTGACGCCGCGAATCGTGCAAACAAGACACACGAACGTGCCGCACGACTCGCACGGATACCCTTCCGAGGCACGCTCCTCACGACCGCATGCCCGGCAGAGCATGGCGTCGCGTTCCTGCAGCGACGCCGTCTTGACGGTCGACATCTCAGTGCGGGATCGCGTAGCGCTTGATCTTGGCGATCAGCGTTGCGCGCGAAATGCCGAGTTCCACGGCAGTTCTGGTGCGATTGCCCTGATGGTGTTTCAGGGTGCGTTCGATATGCATGCGTTCAACCTCCTCCATCGTCAGCGGTGTGTGTCGCCGGTCGAATGGTCCTGCCTTGGCACGGAATTCCCCAGGAAGCTGATCGCCACCGATCAACAGCTGCCCCCGCGAGAGCAGGAGCGCACGCTCCAGCACGTTGCGCAGCTCACGGACGTTACCGGGCCACTGGTGCGCGAGGAGACGCTCAAGCGCGTCGTCGCTCAGCCGTTGCGGTGCCCCGGGCATTGTCGGCGACAACTCCCGAAGCACTCGGCGAATCAGCGCGAGCACGTCGTCGCGTCCGCGGTCGCGCAATGGCGGCACAACCAACGGCATGACACTCAGCCGGGCATGCAGGTCAGCCCGGAACGAGCCCGCATCGACCGCCGCCTGCAGCCGCCCAGACGTCGCGACGACCACCCGCACGTCCACCGGAATCTCGCGGGTCCCGCCCATCCGACGAAAGGCGCGGGTTTCGATCACCTGAAGCAAGCGAGGCTGCAGCTCGAGCGGCAGATCGGCGATGTCGTCGAGGAACAATGTGCCCCCGTCGGCCACATCCAGGAGGCCCTTGCGCCGCTCGCTTTCACCCGCCGCCGAATCCCGACCGAACAGCTCGACCTCCAGCCACGCGGCGTCGCCGGTTGAACAGGAGAGCTCGATAAACGGCGCCTGCGCGCGCGGCGAAAGGTCGTGGACCAGGCGCGCAACCCACCGCTTGCCGGTGCCGCCCTCACCCTCGACCAGCGCCGGCGTGCGGTCACTCCGTGCGATCAGCGCAACCTGTCGCGCGACCTCGCGCATCACCGGCGACGTCCCCAGTGCGTCGAGGCCTTCCGTCGCAGCACTCTGTCCGATCAAGGTGCGATTGACGCGTCGGAGTCGGCCTTTCTCCGCAGCGCGCTCGGCGGCCGCCAGCAAGTGCACGAGGTCCACCGGCTTGACGAGGTAGTTCTCTGCGCCGAGCTGCATGGCACGCACCGCCGTGGGTACGTCGTTGTCGCCGGTGAACACGATCACGCACGCTTCGCGCGAACGGAGCTGCTCGAGGACCTCAAGTCCATCAATGCCCGGCAGCTCAAGATCGACAATCACGACGTCAGGAAACGTCCGCTCAAACGTCGCGACGCCCGTCTCACCGGTCAGCTCGCAAAAAACGTCCCATCCACGCTGTTCGAAAAACGCGCCGATGGCCCGGAGGACCGAGACGTCGTCGTCGATGAGGAGGATGGAGTCGGACATCGGGTCCTGTGGTGAGGATGGTCTGGCGGTGGGGCGTGCATCTGTCGCCGTGAGCCGTGAGCCGTGAGCCGATTACAAGGTACTCCGAACCTCCGTGCCTCATGCCCCACGCCCCCTGTGCCCCGCGGCCCCACGGCTCACGTCCGCCTACCGCATCACGCCGATAGCGCCGGGCACCACCCGTGCGGTAAAGTCCGTCTGCCCACCGGGATCGCCGTCGAGCTGAACGGGCTCGGGACCGTTCGGGGTGCACACCCGGATTTCGCGGCCCCGGGCATACCCGACGAAGGCGTCCTTTCCGTATTCCCCCTGGGCGTCACGCAGGAGGTCCCACACCGCTCGCACACCGCTGCCGAACGAGGTGGCCTGCAACGCGATCACATCGAGCATGCCGTCGTCGGGGGAAATGCCTCGCCCGAGCTTGACGAGTCGCGGAATCACTTCACCGCAGTTCGCGACCAGCAACATCGCCGCATCCGCCCGGAATTCCACGCCGTCCACGGAAATATCAAACGTGACGCTCCGAATCTCGGGGACGAGCCGGAGAGTGGTCGCGACGTAGGCCATCATCCCCCACTTCTGCTTGAGCAGCGTTGGCGTCTCGACCATCACGCGCGCGTCCATCCCGGCGCCACACGCTACGGCGAAATAGTGCGGTCCGTCGTCGCGATCGATCCGGCCAAGATCGATTCGGTGCGGGCGTCCCTTGAGGATCGCCGCAGTTGCCCGCAACGGGTTCGGCGAGATGCGGAGGTTGCCGGCGAGCAGGTTGCCGGTACCACCAGGAATCAGGCCGAGCGCTATGTCGGTGTCGACCAGCGCGCTCGCCGCCTGCATCGTAGTGCCATCACCGCCAAACACCGCCACCACGTCGACATCGTTGCTCACGCCATACGCGGCGAGCCGACGTGCGTCACCCGGCCCGCCCGTGGCCAGCACCTCGACGTGCCACCCCGCGACTCGAAATAACGACTCGATCCCTTTCACGATGGTCGCCGTCGTGCGCGCCGCCGCCGGATTGGTGATGAGCAGGACACGCGCCACTAGTACTCGCGCTGCCAGAGCAGGTCGGCACCCAGTTGGTAACGGTTCTGCAGGTTCGCCAGCAGGTCGGATGCCCGGTTCGACGAGCACGATTGCACCGGCGCAGCCGAGGCCTGCACCCGCCAGTCCCGAGCAAAACGGTACTCGACCGTCGCGCCGAAGTTGCGACTGCCGAAGCCCGATGCCTGCGCGCCCAGGCAGACGCCGACGTTGGCGGTAACGAACCACTTTTCGCCAAACTGTCGCCCCACC
>JANMSC010000436.1:0-1576 GCA_031388885.1 Gemmatimonadales bacterium
GCCAACGCCTTGACGGTGACTTCGACCACCCCAACGATTACGCGGCATTGATGCTTTTCCCGCTTGGTCTCTGCCTGGTGCTCTTCACCACGGAGAAGAGCAGAATCATAAAGAACCTGACGCTCATCGGACTGGCCGTCATGCCGATGATTATTTTCATGACCCAGTCGCGCGGGGCGATCGTGGCGCTCGCGGCCGGCGGATTCGCGTATGTCGTGTTGCAGGGCAAAGGGCGGGCGAAATCGCTGCTTGCCATGGGCGGCATCGCTGTGGTGGTGGTGATATTCGCCCCCAGCAGCGTCTGGACGCGCCTCTCGAGTCTCCAGAGCGCGACCGAGTCGGGAAACCTGGGGACGGCCAACGACAATCATTCGGCCGAGCAGCGTTTCGAGATCTGGAAGGTGGCGTGGTCGGTGCATGAGGCGTTCCCGATCACTGGTGTGGGATGGGGGGCCTATCCCAACGCCCACTCAAGCTTCTCGCGCAGTTCGGGCATAGGGTCGCTCGCCCGCGGGGCACGCGACGCCCACAACACCTACCTCACCGTGCTCGGAGAGACAGGGTGGATCGGATTCTCCCTCTGGGTCGGCATGATTGCGAGCATCGTCGCCTCGGCCGTTCGAGCAATGCAGCGCATTCGCGCGTACGCGCCCGAGTACGCACAGCAGATCAAGCTGATATTGCTGTCGTTGTTGGCGTATGGCGTGTGCGGAATGTTCGGGTCGTTCGCGGCCATGTCGTTCACCTACTTGCACCTGGCGATGCTCGTCGCGATGAGCAGTGTGGCCAATCGAGATGTCGATGCATTCGTGAACGGCCCAGAACGACGGCGCGGCGAGTCATGATCACCCACCGATGGAACGGGCGTGAAGTTCGGACGTGAGTTGTTGGGTCGAACGGTAAGCGCAGCGATCGACGTGTCGCGCGCCGTGCGACCGCGCACGCGGGCCGGGGAGCGGCACTACTTGGCGGGGATGACGTTTCGTGCTGCGACGCGTTCGTGGAGCGATGCACAGCGCGGCGAGTGGACGCTTGGGCAACTACGACGGGTCGTACGGCATGCAGCGATGAACACCTCGTTCTATCGCGAGCGCTTCCGACAGGCGGGCTTCGATCCGTCGTCCGACTTTTCATTCGGCGATTTCGCGCAGCTTCCCATTCTCGAGCGCGCCGATGTCGCAGCTCACTCGGCAGACATGCTCTCACCGCTGGTCCCCACGGACCAACGACGAAAGGACGCCACGGGCGGTTCCACCGGCGTACCCCTGACCTACTGGAGCGGACCGGAAGAGCGCGGCTGGCGCTTGAGCGGCCAGGACGATTTCATGCGATGCATCGGAGTACCCCGCGGAGTAAGCACGGCCTTTCTCTGGGGGCATCACATTGACCAGAGTGAACGCACGCTGTGGCGCGAGCGCATTCTCGATGTCGTGACCAATCGGAAGTGGTATGACTGCTTCCGCCTGTCGCCGGACGTGCTCATGGCGTATCACGCCGACCTCGCACGCTTCCGCCCGTCGTGCGTGGTCGCCTACGCGAGCGCGCTCGATGCCTTGGCGACCGTGCTGCTGGATCG
>JANMSC010000172.1:0-10043 GCA_031388885.1 Gemmatimonadales bacterium
GCGCCTCTTTCTGACCCGGTCGGCGCGGAAGGCGGATCGCTGCCGCCGGGTCGCGCGCTATGAGCGCTTCCAACGCCGCTGCGATGCCCTCGGGATCGTCGCCGGGCATGAGCCTCGCGGCGCGGCTTCTGACCTCGGCCAGTGTCTGCGGTCCACGCAGCATCAGCACGCAAAGCACGGCCAGCTCGGCACGCGAGAGTTCGTCCGCCGCTGCCAGAAGGTGCTGATACTTGGGCACCCGCTCTCCACTCGCCGGAAACGATCGCACCAGGCTCAGGCCGCGCAGTGCGGCAACGGCACCAGACACCGCGCTCTCGTCGAGTGCGGTCACCGGCTCGCGATTGGACGACTGATTGCACGCATTCATCAGCGCGTTGAGCGAGAGCGGGTAGTGATCGGGCGTCGACAGCTCCTTCTCCACGAGGGAGCCGAGCACCCGCACTTGGGCCGCGTCGAGATTCTGTGGCAGCATGCGACAACCGTATGGCAGAACGCATCCAGGGGCAACGAGCTGGAATCATACGCACCGGGTCCGGACCTCACCCGCGCGCGTGGCGTTGCGTCGGTAGCCTCGCCATACTTGCACGACCGCGATTGAAATTCCTTCTGTGAAGCGACACTCCGTGTCAAGCCCAGCGTTGTTGTTGCTGCGCGTGCCGTTCGGTCCTGACTGTTGTCCGTGCGACCCTCGAGGTGCGGCGCAGCCTTCTGGCTGCGCGCGCTCGGATGGGACGCGATGGTCCCAGCGCATCTGGGGGGGGTACGAAGGAGCGGACGGCGCCATCTCTCTCACGACGTCGAGGTGGTGCGTCCTGCGTCACGGAAGTGCTCGCGCGCGCCGCTCCCGAATCCGTCCACTCGATTCGCGCATGGTCCTCCGCCGTTCACGCCGCGCGGATCGGTGCGGCGTTCGCTCGCGGGCGTCGCTGCTGGGCATCGTGCGGCACGCCGTCGCGCCACATCGCGTCCAGGATCCCCGCCCGCCGGCGCGCAAGCGCGACCACCGCGATCCGTTGGCCGCGCCGCTGCGCGATCGGCAGCGTCCACGCCCGCAGCGCGGCGGTCTCGGGGGACGCGGGACCGCAGGATCTGCCATGCGGCCTCGACCAGGAGCCACCGCATCCGCCCATCGCCGGCTTTGGTGATCCGGCCGAGCTGGCGTTGCTCGCCCGACGTGCGCTCGCTCGGCCCCACGCCGAGGGAGGCCTCGAGCTCGTGCGCGGAGTGAAATCGCGTGATGTCGTCGATCGTGGCCATTAACGCGCTGGCGGTCACTGGCCCCGCGCCCGGGGCCGTTGTGAGGCGCGTTGCGATCGGATCCGCCGTGGCGAACGTCGCAATGCGGGCCTCCGCTACGGCGATCCGGGTGTTGCGCGGCGCGAAGACGGCAATCAGCGGGGTGCAGTTCCGCAGTCAGCGCGGGCGACGGCGCGAGTTCCGCAATCTGCGTCGGCACCCACGCGCTCGCACTCGTCGGCACCCGCAGCTCGTCGCGTCGCACGAGCGCCGTGGCGAGGGCGATATAGCGCGTCCGCGTGCGCACCAGCGCATCGCGCACGGCGCGCACATGGCGCCGCGCCTCCGAGCGCCGATACGCGGGACGCCAGGCCCCCGTCTCGTCGGCATCCATCAATGTCCGCGCATCGTGCTTATCCGTCTTCGAGCGCCGCGAGCGATTGACATACATCAGCGCGTAGTTCGGGTCCGCCACGATCACTTCGTGGCCGAGCGACTCCAGATGGCGCGCCACCCACTCGCGCTCCGTGCTCGCCTCGAGCAGAATGCGCGCCCGCGCCCGCGCGCCCAACACGGCAATGCACCGCTCCCGGCTCGTCACGATGCGGCGGTCGGTGATCGTGCCGTCGTCCGCCTAGATCGACAGCTGACTCTCGCGCTCGTGCAAATCCAGGCCTATGATATCCATGGCGGCTGACCTCCCGGTATGCACCCCGTCGGCAGACGGTGAGCGCGTGGATATTGGGTGGAGCAGAGCGTGCCACCACGGTACCGTGGTGGCCCCACCGCCGCTTCATACCAACTATTCCCGCCCGGCCTACCTCTGGCAGTTGCGCGACTTGAAAATGGGCGCCCACTACATCGCGACTGCGCACTACACCAAGGAGATCGATCGACTCGGGCTTCGCCCCAGACTCAAGAAGGACGACTTGTTCGGCGCCCGCACCCATCGATTCGGCGAATCGCTGACGATCAGCCGCGACCTGCTCGACTCGGTCCTCGAGCTGAATTTCCTCGATCGCCATTCCGGCCTGTCCGGGTGGAACTCTGTCACCCTGCTGGACATCGGCGCCGGATACGGGCGCCTGGCCTATCGGGCCGCGCGGGCCCTACCGAACCTGAATCGGATCCTCTGCACCGACGCTCTGCACCGACGCTATTGCCGAGTCGACGTTTCTGAGCGAGTACTACGTGCGGTTCTGCGGCGTCGACGCCATCGCAGAAACGGTGCCGGCCGATTCGATCATCGACCGCTTGGCGAACGTGCAGGTCGATGTCGCTACCAAGGTGCACAGCTTCTCCGAGTGCTCGCTCGCCGCAGTAACGTGGTGGCTCGACCTCCTGGCTTCCGGAGATGTCCGCTTCCTTATGATTGTGCCCAACGCCCTCGACAACGGCGGGCATCAACTCGTCGCCCGGGAGGCGGACGGAAACCTCCGCGACTTCCTGCCGGAGATAGTTAAGCGTGGCTACACGCTGACGGTGAACGAGCCGAAATACCTCGACCCGCAGGCCCAGCGGCACGGCGTCGCGCCAACGTACTGCTGGCTGGTCCGTCGCGAGGGGCCGAGGCGAGCTGCATCATGATCCGCATTCGCGACGCAGGCTATCCGAATGTGAAGAGCATCAAGGACATCGTCGACTCGGTTCGCGGGCGCGCCGCCGGGCTCAAGCCGGGCGAGTGGATACAGGGCCGCGGATGGGACGAGGCAAAATTTGCCAAGCGCCGGATGATCACGGTGCAGGACCTCGACCCCGCCGCGCCAAACAACCCGATGTACCTGACGAACACGACGGGCCACTGTGGTGTCGCGAACAGCCTGGCACTCAAGCTGGCCGGCGTCACGAAGGAGACGAAGGATCCGCCGAGCGGCACGATCGATCGCAATGCCGACGGCACGCCGACGTAGTGAAGGACCCGAACATTTCGGGCGACACGTTCGAGATGTACAGGAAGATGTCCGCCGAGGGTGCGCTGCCTGTGCGCGCGTTCACGCTCGTCTCCGGGGGACGGAATGTCGAGAGCGCCAAACGGTTGATCGCTGAACGCGCCGCGACGACGCGCCCGTATGAATCCACGGGCGACGATCATGTGATCGCCGGCGGCGTGAAGCTCTACATCGACGGCTCGGGTGGCGCCCGCACGGCCTGGCTCTACGACGAATGGAACAGGGATTTCCCGGGCATGAATACCGGCAACACGGGCTATCCCACGACGGATCCCGACACGATCCGGATGATGATCAAGCTCTTCCACGGCGCGGCGATGCACGTCAGCGTGCATTCGATTGGCGACCGCGCCATCGACGAGATGGCGCGCCTGCAGAAGGAACTCGACGCCGGGTATCCCGAGCCGTCGGCCACCGTTCACCGGTGGATTGGCGACCACTACGCCGGGAACTTCGGCGCGGCGCGGTCGAAGCGGCTGAACCCGTTCAAGACCTTTCAGAACAAGGGGATGATCTGGGCGAACGGATCGGACAACAACGTGACCCCGTTCCCCGCCCGCTACGGCATCTGGGCCGCAGTCGCACGCGAGCCCATGCTCGGCGTGTACGGCGGCGATCCGTTTGGCCGCGCCGAATCGGTGGACGTACACACGGCGCTCAAGGCCGTGACCATCTGGGCCGCGCGCCAGATGTTCATGGAGAAGAAGATCGGCTCGATTGAAGTCGGGAAGTACGCCGACCTCGCGGTGTGGGATCGCGATCCCTGTCGCGCCCGCGTCATTTCTTCGGCTCCGCCGTTGCCGGTGCCTTGGTCGCGGCGCTTTTTGGTGGCGCCTTCCGCACCCCGTTCGCCGTGATGTTGACCGACTGAAAGAGTCCTGCACGAAGCGCGACCGACCAGAGAAAATCGGTCTTCAGCGTGCCGTGGACGCCGGGGACGGGCGGAATGGGAATGTTGAAGATCAGCGAGTCGCCGGGCAGCACGTTGGCGGCAGGTCCGTAGTTCGCGACATTCGCGACAATCGTATCTCCGTTGGTGTCGAACGCGTAGCCGACGGCCGCGCGTCGGTGGCAGCTCATGCAGTTCGATATCACACCGGTCCACGCGACATTCGTCTCCGTCACGCCGGCGAGGCTCGTCTCGAGGTATGGATTGAACCCGATGTTCGGCTGCCCCGACGTGGTCAGCATCGAGTACGTCATGGTCATCACGTAATTGTTCCACGGCGACGGAATGGACGACGGGCGGTCGGTGCCGAGAGAGTCATTGGGCGTCGGCGACCACCAGAATGACTGCCAGGTCCAGTTCGGAATCTCCTTGCCCGTGACGTGCATGGCCATCATCAGGCCGTAGTTCCCCGGGCGGGCTGCCGCGACGACGGCCGTCTGACTGGTATCGGCATTGAATCCGAGATCGTCACCATTTTCCGAGCCGAAGGCGGTGAGGTTTGCCGAATCGGCAGCGGTTACCTTGACGTGGTAGAACGCCGACAACGGGACGACCGTCAGCCACGCCTTTGGCACCGAGTCGTTCGGCGCCATGAACACGCTGTCGCCCGGATGGAGTTTGCCGGTGGGATCGACCACCACGCCCTGCTTCCAGTACCGGGGCGGCGGATGGAGGGTATCGCCGGGAACGTCCGTCCGCGTGGCGTTGCTGCCATAGCCGTGCCAGTACGGGACGGCCGACACGCGGTCGCCGGGAATGAACTGGAACACGACCTTCGTCACGAACGACAGCGCGTCGACGGAGTCGACCGAAACGAGCACCTCGCGCTGAGCGATGGGCGCCTTGGCGAGGTTGAACACTTCATTGGCTAGGAAGAGCGTCAGCACCTTGTTTAGCGAGTTGTTCCAGATGTAGTTCGCGGTGGTCCTCGAGAAGCGGTTGAACGCGAAGACGCGCTCGAACCTGTCCACCGGGATTCCGGCACTCGGGCGCCGCCGGTCGCGGGTGAGCAGGAAACTGTGGTTGAACTGTCGCGGGCGTTCGAGGGGGAGGCGCACGTTGCCGCGCCGCGCCGCCGGTGTGGGCGTGGCGATCGAGTCGAACAGCTCGTGACCGGTATACCAGGTCTGCCATGTGGGCGTCGTGTCGTTCACAGCCGCCGTAATCGACTGCCAGATGTCCCATGCGTGCGCGCGAATGGAATCGGTCTGCCGGGCATTGATCCAGCCGTTGATCCGCTGCTCCGACGACGGATAGCTGCCCACCGGCTGCGGATCCACGTACGCGTGCGCCGGCACGTCCTGCCGGGCGAGCGTGATGTCCGGCGTGCGCCCGCGATCGCCCATCGAGCACGCGACCATCGCGCCGATTGCGATCACGAGGACGGGGACGCGTCGGCGACGGAGACTGCGGCGACGGTGCTGCATGGCGGTAACTCCGGTGGAGGGGGCCTACTTGATTCCCAGTTGTTTCGCGATCTGCAGAAATGCGGGATCGTTGCCGATGGTGCGCAGCGCCGGCTCGAGCATCAACTGCGAAAGCTGGCCCTCGCCGGCGATCACGGCGCGGCGCAGGTAGTCGAGAGCCCGGGGCGCATCGCCGAGTACGTCGTAGATCTTCGCGATGTAGTGCAGGGGGATCGGGCGCGTCTTCCCCAGCGCTTCGAGGCCGGCGATCGAGGCCAGCGCAGCGGCACGGTCGCCGACGAGCGCGTGGACGTAGCCCTCGATCGCCCGCACGAGCGTATGGGTGGGTGCCAGCTCGACGGCCCGCTTTGCCTCCGCCACCGCTTCGGCCTTGGCATCGGTCATGGCCAGCGCAATCGCGAGCCAGGTGTGCGGGAAGTAGTACTGCGGCTGCAACGCGATCGCCGCGCGTAGCGGTGGAATGGCGTCGGCGTAGCGCCCCGACTGCACGCTGATGATGCCGGTCACCTGCGCGATGGGTGGCGCAAGCGGGTCGAGCGCGAGGGCGCGCGCGGCTTCGGCAGCCGCTGCTTCATCGCGGCGGCGGCCCGAAAGGAAGAGTGCGTAGAAGTAGTGTCCGCTGGAGTAGGCGGGGTCCAGTGCGAGCGCCCGGCGGTACGCGGCGTCGGCTGCCGTCCAGTCGCGGTCGTACAGGAAGTGCACGGTTCCGAGTGACGCGTGCGCCTCCGCGAGTGTCGAGTCGAGCGCGAGCGCCTTGAGCGCCGCCGCCTTGCCCAGCGCGAAATTCGCGCCCGGCGGCTCGAAGAAGTTAAGCGCCTGCACGATATGTACGTCGGCGATGCCGGCCCAGGCGCGTGCGTACTGCGGGTCGCGGTCCACCGCCTGTCTGAACCACGCGGCGGCCTGCTGCAGCGACGCGGGCGTGCGCTGGTTCCACGCATAGCGCCCGCGCATGTACAGCTGGTAGGCCTCGACATCGCCCGTCGTCCGCTGCGACAACGTCTGTCCGGCGGCAAGTGAGATCCGCAGCGCCGACACGATCGCACGCGCGATCTCCTCCTGGAGCGCGAAGACGTTGGAGAGCGTCCTGTCGAATTGCTGGCGCCAGAGCGTACTCCCGTCGGCTACGCTGACCAGCTCGGCGAGCACCTTGACGTGGTCCCCTTCCCGCCTGACGCTGCCCGACAAGATCGCGTCCACCTTCAGCTTCGCCCCGATCTCAGCAACGTCGTCGGCGCGATCCTTGAACGCATACGCAGATGCCCGCGCCGCCACGCGCAGGCCGTCGATCGCCGACAGCATTCCGAGCAGTTCGTCGGTCATGCCGACGCTGAAGTACTCCTCGTCCTTCGACGTGTTGAGGTTGCTGAACGGCAGCACCGCGATGGCACGCGGCGCGCCGGGCGGACCGGCGGGCGCGCTCCGTCCCTTGAACGCAAACCAGCCAGCGCCTGCGACCGCAGCTAGGATGCCGACGCCGATGAGCGAGCGGCGTGCCCAGCTGGAGCGACCGGCAAAGCCCGCGCCGTCTGCGGACGCGGCGCCGGAGCTCCCGGACGTAGCGGAATACGACGCGTGGCTCCCGCTCTCCACCGCCCGCTGCAGCGCCTCCGCAAAGCTCGACGCGTCGAGCCAGCGGTCGGCCGGAAGCTTGGCCATGGCGCGTGCGATGACGTCGTCGAGTGCGGGCGTAATGGTGTCGCGGAGCCGACGCGCGCGAGGCACCGGGTCGGTGAAGTGCTTCGCGATCACCGACTGCGGCGACCCGCCCGTGTACGGCGGCTCGCCGGTCAGTAGCTCGTACAGCATGCAACCGAGACTGTAGATGTCGGTCCGGCCGTCCACGACCTCCGCGCCACTCGCCTGCTCCGGGCTCATGTAGTAGGTCGTGCCCACTGTAATGCCGGTGCGCGTCAGCGAACTGCTCCCGGCGGCGGCGAGTACCTTCACCAGCCCGAAATCGGAGACCGCGGCACTCCCGCCGCTGATCAGGACGTTCTCGGGCTTGATGTCGCGATGCACGACCCCGTGCGCGTGGGCGTACGCGAGAGCCGCCGCCACCTCGCGGGCGATGCGCACGGCGTCGCCGATCTGGAGCTGCCGCTCGCGCTCGAGCTGTCCGCGAAGCGTCTCGCCTTCGACCATCGGCATCACGAACCAGAGGCGCCCCTGTGTCTCCCCCGAGTCGAGGAGCGGGACGATATGCGGATGTGTCAGCTTCGCGACGACGGCGATCTCGAGCAGGAATCGTTCGGATGCAAGTCCAGCGGCCAGCTCGGGCGACAAGACTTTCACCGCGACGTTGCGGTCGTACCGCATGTCACGCGCGGAATAGACGGTGGCCATGCCGCCGTGCCCAATCTCACGCAGAACGCGGTAGCGATCCGAGATCGCGATGTCAGGCGCGGCCGCAACTTGGTCGCCGGAGCTGCTCGCGGCGGCGGCCGACCCGCTCGCGTGCGGTTGCGAGTCGCTCATCTCCAGCCGCAGGTCATGCGGGCCCCGGATAGTAACCGTGGATCTCGACCGCCCCGCGGTTCGCGGGCGACGTCAAGTTATTGGCGGCAAGCGTGACGTACAACGTGTGGTCGGACGGAAACGGAAGCCAAAAGGCCTGAGAGTTGGCGGCGGTGGTGCCCCCGTCGGGATCTCCGGCGACGAGCATCGAGAACCAATTCTGCGAGCCGTCCCCGACGTTCACGGCAAAGTGCCACCAGGCGATCGCCGCATTCACCCCTGCGAGCGCGGCCCAGGCGAAGACGAGGATCCCCGTGGCGCCGTCGGGCACGACGGTCGACGGAATCGTGTAGGCAACCGTGCCCTGCGCGAACGGCAACGGCCCGAGGATCGCTTCCCCATTCTCGCTGGGTTCGACCGATCTCCACGGAGCTACGTCGGCCACGGATCCACTCCAGATGGGCGTCGTGGCGGAGCATTGACTCCGCCGTCGGCCTGCCAGACGCGACAGCCAAATATTCCTGAGTCAGCAAGCCGCCGTGCGTCGACAAAGGACATGACTTCATGGTGCGCGGCGGTGAGCACCGCTGGAAGTCGCTCAAGCAGTGCCAGAATTTCGGCGCTCAGCCGCCCGAGCGCGAGTTCGCCGATGACGAACGGATGGCAGGCGACGTCGCCGGCTTCGAGGAGCCGAACGAGTTCCCGGTTGCGATGTCGGAGGTGATCGATCCACACCGACGTGTCGGCGAGGATCACCGCGACGTACTCCGGCGCCGCAGAACCGGCTTGAGCTCGCGCTGCGTCCTGCCGAGGGCCGCGAGCCGCTTGGCACTTTCGCGTGTGAGTGGTGTGGAGTATTCGATGGTGGCGTGCAACCCGACCGCGCCGCCGAGCCGTTGCAGCGTGTGCACCGTGGGACTCTTCCGGCCCGCCTCATACGCCGCGATGGTCGGCTGGGACGTGCCCCCGGCGCGCGCCAGCGACTGCTGGGTCAGGGCGGCCCGCTCCCGGAGTGCATGTATCGGGTCCATGAAAGTATTATATCCAATTAGATATATTCAGGTACGCGAGCAGCACGTACCGAGTCGAGATGACGCTCGATGCGGTAGCGGTCGGCAAGGGCGGTGTTGAGGCGGTCGGTCTGCTGCGTCACGCCGGTCTCGGGAAGGAGAGACTGCGGCTTGCGGGGACCTCGAAAAAGGTGCGCATGTCAGGCTCCGTGGACGGCCCTCCAAATCTCGCGCGATGCCGTTCCCCGCGCAATCGAGCAAGAAGTTATGACTGGGCTGGCCTCCGATCTTCGCGTGGGTTAATTCCTCGCGCGTAAGGACGGAGTCACCAGCGCCACCTGCGACGAGTCCGACGTGTCGCATTTCCCTGAGGCCAACCCCTGTCATCCTCTCCTGCTGCCGCAGTGCCTGTTGCTGGCTCTATCATCTCTCTCGGCAGGGATATGCACAAGGACTCGATCACGATCGCCGTACTCCCGGCAGCAACGCAGGCGCCGACGCGGCTCGAGCGACTGCCGAACGACCTCCCGAAACTCCAGCAATGGATCGCGCAGCAGCCCGCCGGTCTCGCGACCGAAGACGGGCACGTCGCGCATGGCCACCCCCTTACCGTATGGCGGAACGCATCGTGGGGCAACGAGCGGGAATCCTAGGTTGCGGGTGGCGCCCCTCTGATGCAACGTTTTCGCGACAGTCTCTGTCAGACAGACCGGCCCCCATCGATCACGCGGCTCCCGTAGCGGCAGCTCGCCGCGCGCCCTGATCTTCCCTATCCCTTCTGAATCCAAGGTTGGCTGTCATGTCTACTTCACTCCAGCGGGCTGCCGTAGCAACCATTCTTCTCGTAGCTACTGCGCTGTCGCCGCTCTCGGCGCAGGATTCCGCCGCTGCGCTCATGGCGCGAATCGAGGGAGCGCAGACACCGAACCGCCAAGGGTTCGACCCGCTGACGCTCGAACAGTTGATGCAGCGCTTTCGGGTGCCCGGCGTGAGCATCGCGGTCATCAAGGACTAC
>JANMSC010000010.1:0-4061 GCA_031388885.1 Gemmatimonadales bacterium
GCCTGCTGCTGGCGCAGGCGATGATCGTAGGGATCACGTTGCTCACGAGTGACGATCAGTTGACGACGTACGGCGGGCCGGTGCGGAAGGTGTAGCTGACGGCGAACGGCTAACGGCCCTTCAGCCCCAACTCCCCCGCCCCTACTAACGCAACCAGAGAAACTCCAGCGGCCTCGATCTTCTCCCGTCCCCCCGCATCACGATCTACCACTGCCAGCACACCGATCACGGTGCCGCCTGCCGCCCTCACCGCGTCAACTGCACGCAGCGTCGAGCCGCCTGACGTGATCACGTCTTCGATCACCACGACCGCATCACCCGCCGCAAAGTTGCCTTCGATTACCCGACCCCGGCCGTGCTGCTTCGCTTCCTTGCGCACCGAGAACGCATCGATGATGCGATCGCTGTCGGCACTCGCCGCCGCAATAGCGTACGACACCGGATCGGCGCCCATCGTGAGGCCGCCGACCGCGCGCGGATTCCATCCCGCAGCGCGAATCGCCGCGAGGCCGAGTGCACCGATCAGCACCTGGCCGCGCGCCGACATGGTGGTGAGGCGGCAATCGATGTAATAGGAAGACGTGGCACCGGACGCGAGGGTGAATTCCCCAAATCGCACCGAACGCTCTCGCAACAGCGCGACCAGCTCGGCGTGGGACGCCGGGCGCACCACGGCTACGCCTTGTTGAACAGCGAGGAGAAGAAGCCCTTCTTGTCGGGTTCCGCAGTGGCGGCCTGGCAGAAGGCATTGGTGAAATCCTTCACCCGCTTCCAGCGCTTGGTCGGGTCGCGAGCCAGCCCCTTCATCACGACCTCTTCGAGCTGAGACGAGAACTTCAGCCCCTTGACTGCCACATTGAGCGAGATCGGGTCCTGGGTAAGGAGTTGCTGGAACAACTCCCTTGGGTTTTTCCCGGGGAACGGGGTCACCTCGGTGAGAAGCTGGTACGCGATCACCGCCAGTGAATACACGTCGGCCTGCTCCCCGACCAGCTCGCCCGACAGCGCCTCAGGCGCCACATACTGCAGCGTTCCCACGAAGAAACCGGCGCGCGTGAGTCGTTCCTCGTCCGGCAGCTCGGCATCACGGGCGATCCCGAAGTCGAGCAGCCGTGCCTTCTGCTCAGCCGGGTCGTACATGATGTTGGCTGGCTTCAAATCGCGGTGGATGATCCCGGCCGTGTGGGCCTCGTGCAGGGCGGCGCCCAGCTGCTCGACAATGGTCGCGGCAACGGGCGGCGCCAGATTTCCGGCCTTGTTCAGAAACGACTCAAGTGGCTCCCCGTCAGCCCATTCGAGCGCGAGGTACTGCACCCCGTCGGCTTCGCCGAAGTCGTAGGTCCTGACGACGTTCGGATGCACGACGCGCGCGCCAAACGCCGCCTCACGAAGGAAGCGCTTGATGGCAATCGGGTCGCTGGCAAGCCGCGGCCGGAGCACCTTGAGCGCGACCTTGCCGCGCTCGGCGTGCTCGGCGTGATATACCTCGGCGGTGCCGCCTTCACCGACTGCCCTGACGAGGGTGTAGCCAGCGATCGTCCGCCCGATCAGGGGATCATGTGCCATTGAAGGACCAAAGGTATCGCGGCTCCGGTCGCCCCGGAAGCGCAAGCAGCGCCGACTCGCTCGTCGTATAATGGACCATGGCCCTTCTCGCCTTCCGCCGCTCGCGTGCCATTACCGCTGCGGCCACCGCGCTTGTGTTCGTGCTCACCGGTTGTTCCTCCTGGCAGCGGGTCGGTGAACCGGGTGGACCAAATCCCGAGCAGACGCTCACGGAATTGTTCAACCCAGGCGCGCTGTATACTCGCCTCGGGCGCCTCGTATCGACCGCCGGTGTGCCGTTCGTGGGCACGGTGGTGTTCGTCGCCGGCCACGGCGATTCAACCCTCGCGATCGTTGGCGTGTCGCTCGAAAACCGTGCATTTGCGTTCCAGCGCGAGGGCGATGGCTACGCCGCGAAGTACCGGGTGGACTACGAGTTTCGCAGTCCGGCACATACGCCGATCATCGTTGGTCGCGACGAAACGATCCGGGTCGCAGGCTTCGACGAAACGCTGCGCACCGACGAAAGCATCCTCCTGCAGCAGAACATCACGCTCGCACCGGGTACCTACACCGTCACGGTGCGAATCCGCGACGCGGGCAACACCCGGACCGGCACCGCCACGCGGGAATACGTCGCCCCATCGTTTGGTCCGGGGAGCTTCACCGCGCCGGTGCTCGCCTATCAAGTAGTGGGACGCAGGACCCGCAACGATTCGCTGCCGATCGTCCTCAACTCTCGCGGCACCGTGGCCTACGGCGGCGACACATTGCTGGTGTACGTCGAAGGCACTGGTTTCACCGGCCCCGCAACCGTGCCGCTCGAGGTCCGCGACGAGGGCGACAGTGTGATTTACCGCGATGCAATCCGCTTCACCGGTGCACGGCCCGTCGAGAGCCAGATCATCCGCCTCGCACCGGATTCTGCACCGCTTGGCCAGCTCGAGATCATCGTGGGCACGGGCACCGCCCAGCGGCGCACGTCGGCCCTCGTGTCGTTCTCGCAGAGTTGGGTTGTGACGAACTTCGACGACCTCGTGTCGCTGCTCCGCTACTTCAGCAATACCGCCGAGCTGGGCGCGCTGCGCGAAGCCAGGGGCAGCGACCGGGCAGGGCGGTGGCGCGACTTCTATCGCGCGACCGACCCGAACACGGGGACGCCGGAAAACGAGGCCCTTGAGCGCTACTTCGCGCGCATTGCGATCGCGAACCAGCGATTCCGCGACGAAGGCATCGCCGGCTGGCGCACCGATCGCGGCGAGGTGCTTATCGGCCTCGGCGAACCCGATGAGATCTTCGACGCCACACCGCGTCAGCAGGGACGCTTCCTCGTGTGGGGTTACACCAACCTGCGAATTTCACTGCAGTTCCAGGACGCCACCGGGTTTGGACGCTACCGCCTGACGTCCCAATCACGATCGGAGTTTGAGCGGTCGAAAGGACGAGTGGCACGGTAGCGGTCAATTGGGGGCGATCGAACAGGTCGATGGTCAATAGTCGATAGTCGCTGATCGATGCAGCGCGCTATTCTTGATCAATGCCCAACCACGTACCCCCACAGCTCTTCCTGATTGATGGCTACGCGCTGATCTATCGCGCGTTCTACGCCCTGATTTCCCGGCCACTTCGCACTGCCAAGGGCGAGAACACGTCAGCGGCGTGGGGCGTGACGAACTTCCTGCTGCGACTCCGCGAAAAGTACCGCCCCGACTACCTGGTCTGGATCAACGACGCCGGCGACTCATTCCGGACGGTCGAGTATCCCGAGTACAAGTCAACCCGTGAAAAGCTCGACGATGAGTTGCAAGCCGACTTCGATCGCGCCGTCGAGCGGGTCGAGCAGCTGCTCGCCGCATTCCGGATCCCGCTCGCCGTGGTCGCCGGATACGAGGCCGACGACGTGTTTGGCACGCTGGCCGCGAGGGCGGTGCAGCGCGATCTTCACGCGGTGATCGTGTCGGGCGACAAGGATTTCTATCAACTGATCCGACCCGGCGTGTCGCTCCTCAACCCCGGTCGGGGCGGGGCTGGAGGCGTTGAGGAGTCCTGGGTCACTGAGGCGAACGCATCCGATCGACTCGGCGTGCCGCCGCATCAGGTGACCGACTATCTCGCCCTGGTGGGTGACACGTCGGACAACGTCCCAGGAGTGCGTGGCATCGGCGAGAAGGGTGCGGTGCAACTGCTGCAACAGTATGGCGACCTCGAGAACCTCATCGCGCATGCCGCCGAGATTCCCCTGAAGCGGCCGCGCGAGGCGCTGGCGCAGTATGCTGCGGAGGCAAGGCTATCGAAGCGACTGGTGACGATCCAATGCGACGTTCCGGTTGAGCTCGACCTGGCGGCGCTCGAAGCATCCACACCGGACAAGCAGGCGCTGGCCAAGCTCTTCAACGAACTGGAGTTTCATTCGTTGATGGCACGGGTGGATCGTCTCGACAGCGACCTTGGCGCTGTGTCGGCGCAGGTACCGGCGGCCGTGAAGTCCGCCGCCGGCGTCGACACGGTGAGCACGG
>JANMSC010000062.1:0-7206 GCA_031388885.1 Gemmatimonadales bacterium
GCCAGCGGACATCGGAGAGCAGGAGCTGACCGGCGAGTCGACCGTCCATCCTGGTGAACGCGGGGATCGCGCCCGGGCGCTGGACGACGGAGGCGACACGTTGGCTGTCTAGGTCGATGACGGCGCCGGCACCATGGGCAACGGCATCGCGCACGTCTTCGCGCAGCACGGCCACGACGTGGCGCTGATCGACGTCAACGAGGGAGCGCTCGAGAAGGCGCGAGCCACCATCAGCGCAAATCTCGATCGTCAGGTGAAGAAGGGAACACTCGCCGCCGAGGCACCGGCGGAGATACTCGGGCGCATTCAAACTGGAACCGAGATCGCGGCTGCAGCTGGCGCCACACTCGTTGTCGAAGCCGCGAGCGAGAACCCCGCGATCAAGTTCGACATCTTCAGGAAGCTCGACCAGATCTGCCATCCTGCCGCCATCCTCGCCAGCAACACCTCGTCGATTTCCATCACTGCGATTGCCGCGACAACGCAGCGTGCCGACAAGGTCATTGGCATGCACTTCATGAATCCGGTGCCGGTGATGACGCTGGTTGAGGTGATCCGCGGCCACGCCACCAGTGACGAGACGACCCGCACGGTGATGGAGCTCACGGCCGCGCTTGGCAAGACACCAGTCGAAGTGCACGACTATCCGGGGTTCGTGAGCAACCGCGTGTTGATGCCAATGATCAACGAGGCGATCTTCTGCGTCTATGAAGGCGTGGCTACCCCAGAGGCCATCGACACCGTCATGAAGCTTGGCATGGCCCACCCGATGGGCCCACTGGCGCTGGCTGACTTCATCGGCCTGGATGTCTGCCTCGCGATTCTTGGTGTGTTGCACGACGGACTCGGTGACGACAAGTATCGGGCATGCCCGCTGCTCAAGCGAATGGTTGCCGCGGGGGAGTTGGGGCGGAAGAGTGGCAAAGGGTTCTACGCGTACGACAAACGATGAGCGAGGAGCGGGGATTGGACGCCTTCAACGAAATGCGGGCTTGGGGCCACGAACAGGTCCTCTTCTCCCATGAGCCGTCGTGCGGCTACTTCGGTATCATTGCGATTCATGACACCACCCTCGGGCCCGCGCTCGGCGGGACCCGGGTGTGGCAGTACGCCAGCACCGAAGAGGCGTTGAGGGACGTGCTGCGGCTGTCGCGCGGGATGACGTACAAGTCGGCGGTGGCCGGACTGAACCTTGGTGGCGGCAAGGCCGTGATCATTGCGGATCCCAAACGCGCCGACCGCGAGTCACTGTTCCGCGCGCACGGTCGCTTTATCGAGACCCTCGGCGGGCGCTACATCACGGCCGAGGACGTCGGCACGTCGCCGTCCGACATGGAGTTCATCAAGCGGGAGACCAAGCACGTTGCTGGATTGCTGAATCTCTCAGGTGATCCGTCCCCGGTGACCGGCTACGGGGTGTACATGGGCATGAAGGCTGCCGCCAAGGCGAAGTGGGGCAAGGATTCACTCGCCGGTCGGACGGTGGCAGTGCAGGGGTGCGGCAAGGTGGCGTATTTCCTGATGTCGCACTTGCACAAGGAAGGTGCCAGACTGATCGTGAGCGACATCGATGCCGAGAAGGTCAGGCGAGTCGCCGACGAGTTCGGTGCCGTGGGCGTTGCACCCGACGCGATCTTCGACGCCGTGGCCGACATCTTCGCACCGTGTGCGCTCGGCGCAATCATCAATGACGACACGCTCCGCCGCCTTAAAGTTGGCGTGATCGCCGGCGGCGCCAACAACCAGCTCGCCGAGGAGCGCCACGGCACGGCCCTCGAGGAGCAAGGCTTGCTCTACGCGCCAGACTACGTCATCAACGGGGGCGGCGTGATCAACGTGTATGGCGAACTCCAGGGCTGGACGATGGAACGCGCGAAGCGGAAGGCGCAGGAGATTTACGACACGATCCTGCGCGTCTTCTCGATCGCCGCGCGCGACAACATCCCGTCGTTCGAGGCAGCTGACCGGCTGGCCGAGGAGCGCATCCGGTCGGTTGCGGCGCTGAAGGACATGTGGGTGGCGGGAGACCGATGAGCGAGCGTATCCCGATTGGCGCCGACCACGCCGGTTTCGAGATGAAGGAAGCGCTGGCGCACGAGCTTCGTGCGCTGGGCTACGACGTGGAGGATGTCGGGACGCATTCCACGGTGTCCACCGATTACGCCGACTACGCCCACAAGGTCGCCAACGAAGTCGCGGCTGGGGAGGCTGCACGCGGCGTGCTGTTGTGCGGTACTGGCCTGGGAATGTCGTACGCGGCAAATCGCCACCACGGTGTTCGGGCGGCCGTCGCGTGGAATGTCGAGGTGGCGAAGCTCTCACGGCAACACAATGATTCCAACATCTTGGTACTGCCGTCACGATGCCTCGATGACGGCACTGCCCGCGAGATTCTCCGCGTGTGGCTTGACACGCCGTTCGAAGGCGGTCGGCACGAACGCCGGATCGCCAAGATCGAGGAGACCGGTTGATGGCCCTTGAACACGATGCGCCGCTGCGGCGCGCCGATCCGGTGGTTGCGGCGCTGATCCAGCTCGAGCTCGAGCGGCAGCGTGACGGCCTCGAACTCATTGCGAGCGAGAACTTCACTTCGCGTGCGGTGCTCGAGGCGATGGGGACGTGCCTCACCAATAAATATGCCGAGGGCTATCCGGGGAAGCGGTACTACGGTGGCTGCGAGATCGTCGATCAGGTCGAGCAGCTCGCGATTGATCGCCTCAAGCAGATTTTTGGCTCGGACCACGCGAATGTGCAGCCACATTCGGGTGCGCAGGCGAACTTCGCTGCCTATATGGGCCTGATCAAGCCAGGCGAGAAGCTGATGGGCTTGGCGCTGCCGCACGGCGGACACCTGACGCACGGTGCATCGGTCAATCACACTGGGCAGGTCTGGACCGCGGTGCAATACGGCGTGCGCACCGACACTGGCCGCATCGATTACGACGCTGTGCGGGAGTTGGCGCTCAAGGAACGGCCAAGGCTGATCATCGCCGGCGGGTCGGCGTATGCGCGAATCATCGATTTCGCCGCCTTCCGGTCCATTGCCGACGAGGTCGAGGCGATTTTCCTGGTCGATATGGCGCATTTTGCGGGGTTGGTGGCCGGTGGGGTGCATCCATCCCCGGTGCCGCACGCGCATGTGGTGACGAGTACGACGCACAAAACGTTGCGTGGACCGCGGGGCGGGTTCATTCTCTGCGGAGCGGAGCACGCGAAGGCGATCGACAAGTCGGTGTTCCCGGGGGGTCAGGGTGGCCCGCTCGAGCACGTCATCGCGGGCAAGGCGGTGGCGTTCGGTGAGGCACTCACCGATGACTTCAAGCAGTACGCGGCGCAGGTGGTGGCGAACGCCGAGGTGCTGTCGGGCGCCCTGATCAGTCGCGGCTATGCGATCGTATCGGGCGGCACCGACACACATCTCATGCTCGTCGATCTGCGTGCCAAGCACCTCACCGGCAAGGTCGCCGAAAAAATGCTCGGTGATGCCGGGATCACGGTCAACAAGAACACGATTCCCGACGATCCGCAGTCGCCGTTCGTGACGAGCGGCATCCGGATCGGCACGCCGGCGATCACCACGCGTGGCATGGGCACGGCCGAGATGGTCCGGGTCGCCGAGCTGATCGATACGGCGCTGTCGGCCAATGGCGATGGGTCCGTGCTGGCCACGGTCAAGGGCGCAGTGCATGAGTTGGCAGGGCGGTTCCCGCTGTATGCCGACACGTTTGGCGAGCCCTGACGAGGTACGGATGCACGATCTCCAATTCGTCGACGGGATGCTCGCCCGGATCCGTGCCAGCGAGGGACAACGCTACGATGAACGCGCGTACCTGTTCGTGCTCGCCGGCGTCGAATACCTCCAGCTGAAGCTGGACGCGCGCCGGCATGTCAGCGGGGCGGAGCTCGCCTGGGCGTGTCGGGATCTGGCGCAGGACCGCTTCGGCCTGTTAGCGCGCACGGTGCTCGATTGCTGGGGCGTGCGGTCGACCGCCGACTTCGGCGCGATCGTTTTTGCGCTTGTCGACGCACATGTGCTGGCGAAACAACCCAGCGACCGGATCGAGGAGTTTTCCAGTGTGTATGAGTTTGGCGACGCGTTCGACGGGAACTATGCATGGGGGTGGGTGCGGGAGGGTTGACTCGCTTCTCGCTTCTCGTAACCGACGCCCTACCTTTCGATCATGTCGCTTTGTCCCGTCCTGAGCCCCGAGCAGGTCCGCGCCTGGGAGGCTGCGGCGGAAGCCGCTGGCACCCCGCTTGCCGCGTTGATGGACCGCGCCGGCGAGGCGGTGGCGAACGTCGTGCTCGAGCGTTTCGATGCGCTGTCGCGTCGTGGCGTCCTTGTCGCGTGCGGGACCGGGAATAACGGCGGCGACGGGTGGGTCGCCGCGCGAGTCCTCCACAGCCACGGCCTTCCGGTTGCCGTGATCGAATCGGGCACTCCGACGACCGGCATCGCCGCGGATGCTCGGGCGGCTGCGCTCGCTGACGGGGTGATGCTGGCTTCGTCGACCGGGCCGCGCCCTCCGGCGGCCGTGGCGATCGATGCGCTGCTTGGTGCGGGATCAATCGGCCCACCGCGCAGCGACGTGGCTGCGCTGATGGCGCGACTCGCCGCGCTGCACGTGCCGATCGTCGCGATCGATGGACCGAGTGGTCTTGACCTCGGCACCGGAGTCGATCACGGCGCGCTTCGCGCCGACGTCAGCGTGACCTTTGGTGGGCCGCGGCGCGGACACCTGATGGCGCGGGATATCGTCGGTGACCTCGTGATCGCCGACATCGGGATGCCGGCAGCCCCGATTGATGTGCCGGTCCTCATCGACAGCGATTGGGCTGCGGCACGCCTGGATCCGTTGCCAGCACGTAGCCACAAGGGATCTCGTGGCCGTGTGGTCGTCGTGGGCGGCGCACCGTCAATGGCGGGTGCGGCGCGCCTGGTCGCGCGCGGTGCATTCGCTGCTGGTGCCGGGTTGGTCCACGTCGTGGCACCAGCCGCGTCACTCGAGGTGCTGCGGACGGCCGAGCCCGATGTGCAAACGATGGAGCACGCGTTCCGGGCGCCGCTCGACGACGACCTGGTGGCATTGCTCCGCGCGGCCGATGCCGTCGTGATTGGCCCCGGACTTGGTCGCGATGACGAACGCGCGGTGTTCGTGCTGGCAGTGCTGGAACACGCCGAACGTGCGGTGGTCGATGCCGATGCACTGGTGGTGCTGGCGGCGATGCGCGATCACCTCATGCGGCTGGCTGATGCGCGCCACATCGTGCTGACACCGCATCTCGGAGAGTTTGCGTCGATGTTCGGTGACACCCGTGCCGATCCCGCACAGGACCCGTGGGGGGCAGCGATCCATGCCCATCAGGTGACGGGCTGCACGGTGTTGCTCAAGGGCGTACCGACCGTGATCGCGTCGGCCGGTCCGGCGCCGCGGACGGTGGCGAGTGGCAACCCGGGCATGGCGACCGGTGGGAGCGGCGACACGCTCGCTGGGGTCGTTGCTGCGTTGCTGGCACAACGCCTTCCGGCAAGTGACGCGGCCACCCTGGCAGCCCAGGCGTTGGGTGAGGCCGGCGATCACGCCGCTCGGCGCGTCACCGCGCGGGCGATGCGGCCGTCCGACGTCGTCGCGGCGCTTCCCGATGTCTGGCGCGCGTGGGCACGGCGACGCGGCGCGCCGATGCACTCGTCATGGCGACTCATCCCGGCGCCGCGCACCACATGATCGTGCGGATGGCGCTCACGGTGTTTGCGCTCGGTGCCTGTGCTGGCGGCGCCATCGGTCCGGGCGCGCCGGTTCCAGTTGCGGCACTGCGCCCGGAAGACCGCGTGCTGCTCGGGAATTTCTCGCGGGTCAACGCCGTCGCGTCGACCTTTGATCGGGTGTATGTCGCGTACCCGTCGGCCCTGGGTATCTGGCGACCGATCGAGCGTCGCTGGGAGGTGCCGCGCGCACCCGCCGAACCGCGCGAGCTTTCACGCGTGCGCGCAGCGATCGTCGATCCGCTCGATCGGTCGGTCTGGCTGGCGACCGTTGACGGCTGGTTGCACTACATGCTCGAGAGCGACCGATGGGATCGCGGCACGCTGCCGGGCCGCGTCACGGCGATCGCGGTTGATCCGGCCAACCCCGCACGCGGCGTGTGGTTTCGCACGACAGCGGGCTGGGTGGTACAGCCCGCAATTGGCCCGGGCAGCGTCGCAACACCGCCAGGCACGCTGCAAGTCGCGCCAACAGTTGACGACGCGATGCGCGACCTGCCGCAGATGCGAGGCGTGTTGCCAGCCGCGTTGCTCGGGCCGCAAATGGTCTCGGGGCAGGTCACGTCGGTCGCTGCGGCAGTGGCACGCGACGGCTGGTTTATCGGGACAACCAATCGTGGACTGCTCTTCTTCGATCGGTTCGGTGTAACACCGGTGCAGCTCGGACTCGGCATTCCGGGCGAGGTGATTGGTGCGGTGCTCGCGACCGGCGACGGCGTGTGGGTCGCGACCGACGCCGCTCAAGGCGCCCCGGCAGGGCTCACCTTTGTCGATGCCGACCTCAGTGGGTCAGTCCCGGTCACTGGTTCGCCCACCCACGGTCTCCCGTTCGACGTCACGCGACGCATGGTCGCGGGCGACCGCACGCTCTGGCTTGGCACCGATCGCGGACTGATGCGCGTTGCGATCAACGGCGGGCGGATCGACACATGGGATGAAGCCAACGGGCTTCCTGATCAGCGCGTGACGACGCTGGTGCAACGTCAGGGCCGGGTTATCATCGGCACCTCGCGGGGCCTGGCACACGTCGCTGACGATGGCACGGTGCAGCGTACTGCAAGGGCCTACACCGACGCGGTGTACGCGCTGGCCGCACGCGGTGACACGGCCTGGGTTGGGACCAGTCGGGGCGTGTTCGCCCTCGTGGCGAACGATGACGACATCAGGATGCCGGAAGGTTTTCGCCGCCTCACCGGGATGACAGCACCGGTGCTCGGCATCGGGTACCACGCCGACACTCTCGTCGCGATGACGCCGGAGCGCATCCTTTGGCGTGACCCGGTGAGCGGCGCCTGGGCCGCCGGGCCCGTTCTTTCAACGGAGCTCGGCAGGCTCATGGTACTTCATGCGACCATCAATGGACTGTGGGTCGGTGGAGAGCGGGGCGCCGGGCTCGTCGGCCCCACGACCAATGTACTGCGCGCGCTGCGGGTGCCGTCGGA
>JANMSC010000079.1:0-2689 GCA_031388885.1 Gemmatimonadales bacterium
GGCTCACATTTGCCGAGCCCCAGCCCACCAACGTGACCGGTGCCCTCAAGGGGCTTACGGTCGTCATCACTGGGACGCTCCCGACTCTGAGCCGGCCGGAAGCAGCCTCGATGGTGGAGGCGGCAGGCGGCAGGGTTGCCGATAGCGTCTCGAAGAAGACTAGCTTCCTCGTAGCCGGTGAGGCCGCGGGGAGCAAACTCGAGAAGGCCAAGGCGCTCGGCGTCGAAATCATCGACGAAGCAGAGCTGCGGCGGCGCACTGGACACTGACCCGACTCGTTATGTCACAGCCACTGGATCTCACGGAACACGGCATGCTCGCGCTGACGCGCGCCTCCTTGAGCACGCTCCGGAACGCCTTGCTGCGCGACGCCGGGCCCGACGCGGCGATTTACCTGCAGGAAGCGGGATACGCCGGCGGCGATGCGATGTGGCAAGCGTTTTGTCTGTGGCTGGGCGAGCGCACCGAGACGCCAGCCGAGGCGCTTGATGTGCCAACGTTCGAAGCGCGACTCTCTGAGTTTTTGCGTGACGCCGGATGGGGGCACGTGACCATCGGATCGTTAGGCGACACGGTAGCCACACTGGACTCGAGCGATTGGGGCGAGGCCGATACGAGCAGCGAAGTGGACCACCCGTGCTGCCACCTGACCACGGGAATGTTTGCCGATCTCTTTGGCCGCATCGCCGGTCATGCCGTGGCCGTGCTCGAAGTGGAGTGCCGCTCGGCCGGGGCCTCACGCTGCCGGTTCTTGGTGGGCAGTCCCGAGGTCATGGAAGGCATCTACGACGACATGGGCCGAGGAATCCCCTACGATGACGCGGTGACGGCCGCCGCATAGGCCTGAGCGCGCCAGCTATTCGTAGCGCAAGGCCCGCATCGGTTCCACCTTCGACGCACTTAATGCGGGCAGGTAGCCCGCCGCGAGGGCAACCAGGGTGAGGAGCGCCGCCGAAAGTGTGAAGACCACGGGATCGTACCCGTCCAGCCCGTAGAGCAGCGAACGCGCCGCGCGGCCGAGTCCAAAGGCGGCGGCGATTCCAGCCAGGCCGCCCACCAGCGTGAGCGTTCCAACCTGCCGCAAGACCATACCCCGCACGCGGGCACCGCCCGCACCTAACGCCATTCGCACGCCAATTTCGCGGGTCCGCTGCGCCACGGTGTACGCCAGCACGCCGTACAGGCCGATCGCCGCCAGCAAGGTAGCGAGGACGGCGAAGGCCGACGACAGGGTGCCGATCATGCGGTCAAGGAAGATGTTCTCCCGCACTTGTATCTCCATCGTCTTGAGCTCTTCGACCGGCATGTCGGGGTCGAGCCTGGCGAGCACGCCAGGTACCGCACGCAACACCGCCGGCGTGGCCCCACTGGCCGTGCGGACGAAAAAGGAGAGGTCTCCCACGCCGTCCTGCTGGCGGTAGGGCAGGTAGAACACCGGCGGGATTTCGTCTTTCACTTCGCTGTACTTGAGGTCGGGCACCAGCCCGACGATCTCGATGTCTAGCTCTTTGTCTCCGGGCCCGGAATTGGTCATGCGCTTGCCTACCGCGTCGCGTCCAAGACCGAATTTCTTGGCGAAGGCTTCGTTCACGACCGCCACCTTTGGCGCTCCTTTCACATCGGCGGCGGTAAACTCGCGGCCAGCGAGCAAGGGCACGCCAATCGTGCCGAAATACCTGGGCCCAACGGCGTTGAACTTGGAGTCGGTGTCCACATCTGGCCCCGACGCGAATCCCTCCACCTCCACGCTGTTCCCCCAGTTGTTCCCGGCCAGGAGAGCCACACGCGCCCCGGCCACTCCCGTTACGCCGGGGACAGCGGCTAGCTCTTCTTCGATGCGCCCGAAGAGCACCATGCTGCGCTCCGCTGCATACCCGTTGAGCGATGGCGAGACCGCAAAAATGACACTGTTGTTTGTCTTGATGCCCAGGTCAACACGGCTCACGTTCGTTAGGCTCTTGAGAAAGAGACCGGCCGAGGTCAGCAGCGTCATCGCCAGGGCGATTTGCACCATCACCAGTGAGGTGCGAAAGCGATTCGCCACTCGGGCACCGGCCGGCTGACCGGCGTTGGCCCGGATACCGGAAATGAGATCGGCCCGCGTGCTGTGCAGCGCCGGGAACAGCCCAAAGAGAATCCCGGTCGCCAGTGACATGCCACCGGCGAAGGCGAACACCGGCCAGCGCCACGTCCCCTGGATGAGCGAGGCCGCGTCTTCCGGCAGCAGCGCCCCAATCGCTGACAACGTCCACCGCGAGACGAGCAAGCTTGCCACACCGGCGAGGGCCGCCAGCACAACGGATTCAAGCAATAATTGACTGACGACCTGGCGACGCTGCGCGCCGAGCGACAGGCGAACGGCCATCTCGGTCGAGCGGCCCGCTCCGCGCGCCAGCAGCAGGTTCGCGATGTTGGCGCACGCAATGAGCAGCACAATACCGGTGACGGCAAACAACATCGTCAACGGCGTTTGGGCTTCCTTGTGCACGTCCGATTGCCCGCGGCGCCCATCGGTCACCGTGATCTCTTTTTTTCTGAAGCGCGCCAGAGTCTGTTCGCTCATCTCTTCTTGCAGCGGCGCCTCCACGTCGTTGATGATTCGAGCGTATGCCACATTCAGGGCGGAGCGTGCCTGCTCCATCGACGTGCCCGGCTTGAGTCGCCCAAAGAGGTACGCCCAGTATTGCCG